>JAKLEJ010000216.1 GCA_022711695.1 Verrucomicrobiota bacterium
TCGAGCGCAAACTGGACCATGGCGCGGCCGAGGCCGCGTCCCCGGCGCGCTTCGTCCACCACCACGTCGCAAACGTAGGCGAAGCGCGTTTTGTCGGAGACGATCCGGGCGTAGCCCACCTGGAGGCCGTCGGGCGTGAAGGCCCCGACCACCAGGGCCGAGTGGCGAGCGGCGCGCTCGACGCGCTCGCGGACGATGCCTCGGGACCAGTAGGTCGCCGCCAGCCAGGCGGTGACGCGGGCAAAGTCCATGCTCTCAAAGCCCTCGCGAAGGATGGGGTCGCTGTTCATGTTGCCCGACGATGGTTTGAATCGTTTGTGTCCCTGCGACTATCCCGAGAAGTTCTCCCAGGCCGCGCAGCTTTTCTGGCAGGGTGTTCTTGCCCTTCGTTCGCTTCGTTTCCTTCTGTGAGCATTCTGGCTGCGGCTCTGCCGGACTGCGTCTTTCGTGGCTGCCTTGGCTGCCCGGATATCCCCAAAGGCGGGCTTCATCTTCCAGGCGGCGCGGGGAGGCGACGCAGGGAGTTCGAGACGGTCAGGTCCACGGTGCGGCCATCGGGTGAAAGCACCGGCAGCAGCGTGACGTTCAAACCAGACCCATCGGTGTCGCCGATCGAAATGCTGCCGGCCGTTCCGCTGGTGGTGGCCAGGCGGGGCGAGGAGAGAATCTCCACGCCTTCCATCTTCCGGAGGGCGTCGATGAAGCTCCGCGCCTGGTCGGCTTCGAAGATCCCGCTGCCGGAGGCCTCGCGCGTCGCCGTTTGGAACTGTTCCCATCCTGGCCCCGAGAGAAGCGCCTCCGGGGCCTGGAGAAACAGGCCGCCAATGACGAGGGTGTCTCCGGGCGTGTTGGTCGTCCCAAAGTCCGGAGTGAAGAGGGCCAGGGTCCGTTTGCCTTCCTCGACCGGCCAGCCGCCCATGACCAGGGTCTGGCCCCGGGCGAGCGACGCCCGGGCCTGGCCGACGAAAACGACGGCGTTGGACGCGGCGGCCCCCGTTGCCGCGTCGGGGCCGGACGGCGCGATCAAAACCGAATTTGGCGCGTTGGTGAGCGCGGCCAGCTCGCGGCGCAGGCGGGCGATGTCGCCGCGCAGCCTGGGCAGCTCGCGGCTCTCCTCGCGCAGACGCCGGTTCTCGGATTCCAACGCGCGCAATCGCTCGTTGTCGGCTTGAAGGCGGGCCGCTTCAGCGGCTTGGGCGCGGGCCTCAGCCGCCTGGGCTTGCTGAGCGCGCATTGCCTGGCGTTGCAGGAACAAAAGGAAGGAGCACGCCACGAGGGCGAGGAGCGCTACAACGAGAGCCACCGCGGTTTTGCGGGATGAGGTCATGGCTGGAGGCTATTTCGGACCGCTGGCCGCCGGCGCGAGCGCGACCTTCAGGCTGCCCTCGCGGCGCTTGAGTTCCACCACCGCTTCCCTGCCTCCCGAGGTCACGCGGTGTTTGCCGAAGAACGCGCGGACATCGCACCGGCCCTGGGCATCGGCGCGCGCGCTCGAACGGGTCCACCACTGGTTGAACACGAGGTCGCGGTAAGCCTCGGCGGCGGGCGTAGGCGACCAATCGCGCCGGAAAAGCGACGACACTGGAATCCAGTTGGCGCCTTCCCAAAATCCCCACATGAGAACGCCCTCGACTGCCGGGTGGGCAAAGCAGATGCGGTAGTAGTCCGCGAGGGCTTTGGCTTTGGCCAGCTCTTCCTCGTGGGAGAGACGGGCCCCGCGCTGGCCGTAATGCTTGGAGCGCTGGCCAGGCATGTTGAACTCGGTGACGCGGATCGGGAGCCTGAACTGGGCCAACCGGTCCAGCGCGTTCTGTAGGGCGGCGGGGTCAAAGGAATCGCCGTGCAGGTGACCCTGGACGCCAATGCCGGCCACGGGCACGCCCTGGTCGAGGAATCTCCGAATCTGGGTCACATAATCATCGAGCCGCCGGCCGGTGAGGATGTCGTAGTCGTTGAGATAGAGCGCGGCCTGCGGATCCTCCTGGCGCATCCAGGCGGCCATGTCCCGGGTGATCCCCGCCCCCAGGCGCTCTTCGTAGTAATTGCCATGGAGCATCTCGTTGTTGAGATCGTATTCGGCGAAGCGGCCGCGGTAGCGCCGGGCCACATCGATGGCCCGGGCTTTCAAGGTCTCGCGGAGCGTGTCGTTGTCCATGGTCTTCAGCCAGGGCTGGACCCGGTTGGGGATGCCCCAGAACACGTTGTGGCCGCGGAGCGGGATGTCGTGCCGGCGGGTCCAATCGAGCATGGCGTCCGTCACCGTGTAATCGACCTCGCCTTGGCGCGGCTCCATGCTGTGCCACTTGAGCGCGTTTTCGGTCACCGCCGAATTGAAGTTCTCGAGGAGGACCTTCTTGTACTGGGCCTCGTTTGTGCCGCCGGGCCTTCCGCCGAACATCTGGTTGGCCAGCGCCGCTCCGAACCAAAACTCGTGGCGGAGTTGCTCGACGCGCACCTCGGCGCCCGGCGCCGTCTCGATGACCAGCGTGCCGGTCCGCACCTGGCGGATGGCTTGCTCCAGGGCCGGGTTGGCCGTCCCCGAGCCCGACAGCGATATGGCCGCGGCCGGGCCCGGATCGGCGGACAGGGTGGTCCCGGCGTAAGGCAGGTGAGCGAACGGCCCTGGAGGCGCCTGGCTGGCGTCGGCTGGCCGGCCCAGAAAGTCGCAATTCAGCAGGGGCAAGCGCGGGAACAGCGGGAGGGGCTCGAGGGAACGGACCGAAATCGCCAGCGTGGCCGGATCGAGCGTTGCCTCCAGCGCGGCCCGGACGCTGCGCTTGTCCCATCCGGTTTTGGCTTGCCAGGCGACCAGATCAAATCCCTTGTCCGGACCCGCGAAAACGTTGCAGTCCGAGACGTTGTCCGGATCGGAGATGGCCAGGGGCCTGGCGTGGTTGAGAAAGACGTTGTTCAGGATCTTGTTTCGGCGCGCCGTGGTGGGCCGGCCAAGAACGGTCCGGCCCTGGCAAACCTGCATGCGCACGGCCGCATCCCGGCTGTGCGCCACGAGGTTGTGGGCGATGGTCAACTCGTCGCAGTCATGTTGATAGATGCCGTTGCCGCGCGTTCCCCAAACGAGGTTGTGGTCCACGAGGTTGGGCTGCTGGGAAGCTTCCATGAAAATGCCGCCGGTGTCGCAATGGACATCCAGGATTATGTTGCCGGTGACCCTCGAGTTCACGTTGCCCCAGTCCAGCCAGATGCCGGGCGCGGCGGTCGTGTCCCGGACCAGGTTGCGCCGCAGCAGGCAGGAGCGGGTCAGATGGACCTTGATCCCGCCGGTTTCGTAGAGCGGCCAGAGGTCATGCCAGCCGCAATTCCGAATGACATTGTCCTCGATCAGGGTGTGGGCGATGGACTTGCCCTCCAGCCCCCCGATGCCGCATTCGCCGATCCGGTTGCGGCGCACGATGTGGCGCCCGCCCTCGGCCAAGTCCGGGCCGGCGACGTCGAACTGGTCGCCGATGTCGATGCCGATGGCGTTGCATTGGCGCACGAGGTTGTCCTCGATGATCCAATGGTGGCCGCGCTGCGTGGAGAGAGCGCCTAGCTGCGGGCGCGGGAAGCAGTTCCCGGAGCGCTCGATGGTGAAGCCCTTGACGCGGATGTAGCCCAGCCCGCAGACACGCGGCGCGAAGACGAACCCGCGGGCGGTTGCCTCGAAGCGGGCGCGCGACGCATCGACATCCCCAAACGGCCGCACCTGCGCCGCCAGGCCGTTGGTCTCGACCCAATACGCGCCCGCGCGGACCGCCAACTCGGCCTGGCTCAAGACTTGCCGCAAACGAACGCCGTCCTGGAAGATCAGCCCCCGCCGCAGCCTCAGAACCGGCCGGCCCTTGATGGGCTTGGCCCAATCCATGCAACGGTCGATCTGGGCGTCGGTCAGATTGATCTCCGCGAAGGGGTTGCCGTCCTGGAACCACTCCGGGGGCAACGGGATGCGCCAGACGGGCTTGGCTTCGGCTGACTCGCTGGGCCGCACGAGCGTCCAACTCCCCGAGAGTGTCTCGGCGCCCGACAAGACAACCTGCGCTCCCGGCGCGGCCTCGTAACTAATCATGCGATCGGGGCCGGCGCCGCCCCGGGCCGGGCTGACGCGCTCCCGATAGACGCCCGTTCCCACGACCACTCGTTCTCCGGGCTGCAATGCCTGGGCGGCGCGGGTGAGGGTTCGGAACGGAAGCTCGGCGCTGCCGGGATTGTCGTCCGAGGCGCGCGGGTGTCCCTGGTCCACATGATAGGTGCGCGTGAAGCGCAGCGGCTCCTCCCAGGTTTTGAACTCGGTTCCATCGGGCAGGAATGCCGGGGGGATCAAGGACCGCTCCGCGGCCATTGCCGGGCCGAGGCCCAGCGCAAACGCCAGCCAATACCACGCTGCTTTCATAATGGTCGCTTTCTTTGACCCGCTTCTTCCGAGCCTCGACGACTGTCAAACCTGCGGCGGCCGTGCCCGCCGCGGCTCAGGCCGGCGCCCAAGCGCCGCTGACTGCAAACACTGCGGGGCCTTCGCCGGTTGCGCGGCGGCGGCGCCGCCCGGAGACAGGCTCAGAAGCTCTCGAGCATTTGCCAGATATAGACCGCGCCCAGGGCATCCACGTCTTCCCACACCTTCCTGATCAGGTCGCGATCGCCGGTGATCGAGGGATACTCCTTGACCTTCTGTTCCCAGGGGAAGCACACGCCGGGGCGGATGGCGGGGACGGGGCAGCCGGCCATGCCAGCGACCTTCTGGCGGTCGGCGATCGAGGCCGGGACTTCGCTGGGCGAGAGGGCCGAAGGCGGCTGGTAGCTGCCCGCCGGGTATCCGCCGAACTCGCGGCACACCTGCGTCATCACCCGCATGTTCTCGACACTGGTGTCATCCTGCATGATGGCGCCGGCGTCCATGATGTAGCCGCCGTTGCCGGCCACCTCCTTGATGACGCGCAGGCAGAACTCGCGGACCTCCTCGGGCCGGCCGAAGCTCAGCAAGGTGTTCGGGATGCCGCCGCTGATGGCGAACTTGTCGTGCAGCTCGCGATGGACGTGGAAGATGTCGTCCTGGTCGCAGTGGAAGACGATGCTGCGGTCGGGCAGCTCGCGGAACGTCTGGAGGTGGTGTTTCCATTTGCCCTCGGCGTAGAAAAGGGTCTGGCGGCCGTGCTTCCAGAACTCCTCGATGATGGGCTTGAGGGTGGGCCAGAAGTGCGAGTCGAACTGCCGGGGGTTGATGAAGGGCACGGTGCCGCGGTGCATCCAGAACCCGATCGGCACGAGCTTGTTCGGGTCCGAGGTGGTCAACCCCACGTGGCACAGGTGGGGCATGAGGGCTTCGCAGGCCTGCAGCACCTTCTTGGGCTGGGTGTGCATGTCCATCATCAGGCCCACATAGCCCCGCAGCTTGTCCGCGATGATGTCAAAAGGCGCCTTGAAGATGCCGGCAATGGCCGAGACCGTGCCGGCCTCGGTCCGCAGGCGCTGGATTTGCGGCCCAAAGGCGTAGAAGTAATCCAGCATGGCCATGGCGCTTTTCACCAGGGCGATGTTGTTGCGGGAGGTGGACGGCTGGCCGATCTTGCAGGTCTCGGCCGCCACGCGCGGCAGCCACACGCTGTAAAGAAACCCCGCCGGGTCCCGGATCAGCTCGTCGTACTCGTCGGCCTTCATGAAGGCCTCCTCCTCGGAGGGCTCGATGTAATTGAAGCCGGTGGTATGCGGGATGTGGATGCCGGGAATGCCGTAATAGCGCAGGCCGGCCGCCATGGCGATGCCCATGTAGGCATAAACCATGTTCGGCACCACCGCGTCCCAGTCGAAGCCCTTGGCGGTCTTGACGGCGGCGTCGAAGGCCTTCTGGTAGCTCACGCTCACATCCTGGCAGGTGTAGCCGGCGTACTTGGCGGTAAACTCCGCCACGAACGGCCGCAGCGGGATGCGGTCCGGCTTCTCGTTGCGCATGGCGGTGACGTAGCGGTTGAGCCTCTCCTGGTAGAGTTGTTCCGTATTCATAACAGTGCAATGGGGCGACGTTAGGCCGATGCGCCTCCCCAAGCCAGCACAAATCCTGAATCCGTGACTAACGATACGGGGCCAAGCGGCGTCGGTGGCCGGACCCACCGCCGGCTGACCCCGCCCGGCAGGCGCGAATTCAGCGGATTCGGCCCGGCTTGCCAGGGCGGGCGGGGCGCCTGTAGCTTAAAGGCGATGCCTGCGACGGAGCAGATTCGCAAGAAGCTCGGCGAGCTGCCGCACAAGCCCGGCGTGTACCTGATGAAGGACCGCTTCGGGACGGTGATCTATGTGGGCAAGGCGCGCGACCTGCGCCGGCGGGTCACGCAGTATTTCCAGCCCTCGCGGCGCCTGGCCTGGGACCTCAAGCTCAACGCGCTCGTCGAGGCGATT
>JAKLEJ010000217.1 GCA_022711695.1 Verrucomicrobiota bacterium
TCCCGACATTTCCCGCGAACCGCAGCGCACCTGCACGCGCGACTCGCCCGGCGGCGCTTTGTCGAAGACGAACCGGCCCTCTTCATCGGTTGTGGCCGTCAGGAAATAGGAAAGCGGCCAGGTCGGGCTGCTGCGACCGTAGGACCGGTAATACATGCGCTGGAGATGGACCTGCGCGGGTTTGCCGGGCAGTTTCACGGTCCCTTCGACACGCGCCCAGGGCTGCAAGGCAATCCGCCCCTGGGCGGCCAGCGCCTCGACGCCAATCTGCCCGAAGCCTTTCTCGTGAGCCACCAGGATGGTCCGGGGCTCGAACGAAGCGGGCAACTGGAACCTCCCCTCGGCGTCGGCTTCCGCGCTCGGGGTCTCGCTGAAGTCCGTGCGCAACTGTCCTTCCTCATCCATGTAGGCCGAGGCGGATTTCTCGACCAGGACGACCGTGGCGCCCGCAGCCGGCTGCCCCCCGGGCAGCAGCGCCACTCCGGCCGGGCCCCGACCTCGTTTGAGAACGAAGTCATAGGTCTGCTCGCCCGTTTCCTTGAGAGCCGGCGTGACGGCTGGCAGACAGCCCTCCGCCTCGCAGAGGTACTTCAGCGGACCGCCGCGGCGATAGGGCAGCCGGATCGAGTAGCGGCCGTCGCGGCACTCCTCCGCATTGTAGCGTTCCCACCGATAGGAGTCGTCCTCGCTGGAATTGGAGAATCCGATCGTCATCTTGAAGAGGCGGATGGGCTGACCTGTCTCCGCGTCGGTCACCCGGCCGGAAAGCACAAAAGGCGTCTCGAGGCGGACCTTGACCGACGATTGGCCTTCGGCCACGGCGAGGCTCGTGCTCAGGAGGTTCGACCGGGAGAACGTCAGGGTGACCGTTGCCAGCGGCGCCTCGGGCCAAACGAAACGCCCGCCGGCGTCCGTGTTTGTGCGCCAATCCAGAACCGACAGGCCGTTCCAGGGTCCTGCCTGCACCACCACCCCGGCCAGCGGCTTGCCTTCCGCATCCAGCGCTTCTCCCTCGATCCGGCGGGGCTTGTCGAGCGTCAGCGTCACCGGTTTGAGGCCGCGGCGGATGGCAATCTGGCGGGCCTGGGGAGCCCACCCCGCGGCCATCGCCGCCACCCAGCCGCGGCTTTCCTCGGTCACCACCAAGCGGAAACGCCCGTCGCGGTCCGCCTGAGCCCGTTTGATCTGGGTCCGCCGTTCATCCTCATCGCCTATGCTCCACACCGCCATGACCGAGGCCCCGCCCACGGCATGCCCGTCCCGGTCGCGGAGTTGTCCTTCGATGGCGATGCCCGGCTCCATCCGGAGCGCCGCGCGGCCCGCCAGGAGGGTGGCCTTGCTCACCGTGTGGCCAGTTTCGCTGTCCTCGGCGGCTTCGTCGTATTCCACCGGCAAATGTTCCTCGTGGGTGACTCCGAGCGAAAGGCTCTCGAAGGTCTCCGGCACGCGGGCGCTCGACCAGCGGCCCTCCGCATCAGTGACGACCCGGTCGTAATCGGTCAGCACCACCTGGCCGACGGGGTCTTTGATGGCGCCGCGGATGGCCAGGGTGGCGCCGGCGATAGGTTTGCCCGCCAGGTCCACAACCCGTCCGCCCACCGTGACCGACTTCACCAGCGTGAAGAGATGCTCCTCGGGAATGTCGCCGGGGCTGGTCCATCGGACCGCCTGGGCAGTCAAGCCGGCCTTGGCCGCTTCGATGGCGGCGGCGCGCGGGAGCCTGCCTCCGAGATTGACCGCGCAAAAGCCCTCGGCGTCAGTCAGCGCTTGCCGCGGCGGCAGGTAGCCGAACTCGCTCTGCCGGTCGAAAGCCCGCACGGTGGCGCCTGCCACGGGTTGGCCGCGGGCGTCCATCACCCGCGCCCGAAGTTGGCGGGCATTCCTCATGCCCGGCGGGGCCTGCTTTGCCGCCAGCATCCAGACATTGGTGTCGCTCTCCCAGTAGCGGCCCGATTCGACGAACTCGCCCCCGCAGGTGATGGCCAGCGAGCGTTCGCCCCGGCCGGCGCTCTGCCAGCGGATGCGCAACAAGGGCACCGCGTCCCCGAATTCGTCCATCTGCAGTTGCTTCCACTGCTTCATCGTCGGCCGGCTGCCGTCCTCCAGAACCTGATCGGACGGCGCCGAACTGAACTGGTAACTGTAGGAGGCGGGGTGCTTGGGATCCTTGTAGCTGGTGGACGGGAAGCGGCCGCTGCGCGCGTGCTCGGGGGAAATGAGCACATTGGTGTCTTGAAGAAACTCGGGGAACAGGTCCGAGAGCGCCGCGGGCAGGTCGCCGCGCTTCTGCTTGAAGGCCTGGATCGCGTCGTAGATGCGCCGCAGATTCCGCCGGTCGGCCTCGCGGTCCTGAAGCTCCCGATCACTAGCGGGCGCCACAGCCGCCGTCGGCACAGCCTCGGCGGCCTCGGTGACGGCGCAGGTTTGGATGGCTGCCAGCGCGATAAGGGCCGCTCCCGCGGCTTGCCCAGCCAAATTGGAGAAGAAGATCGTCCTCATATGCCCATGGTACATGGTTTCATGGAAACGGACATGGCGGGCGCCCGACTCACCCGCCAGGCAGCCCCGGCCCGCACTCACGCCCGCAGCGAGAGGAAGCCCTGACGGGAATGGCGGGTATCGGACCGATCCAGTTCAGGGCGCCTGACGTCTCGGGCTGCTCCTACATCCCCGCCTCGGCCCCGCCGCCTTTGCGGAGGTAAACCCAAACCCAGCCGTGCGATTTGTAGGTGCGGCCCTGCCGTTCGTAACTGCTGTCGCCCACGATCAGGTCCTGCCGGCCGTCGCCGTTCCAGTCTGCCACGCAGACCTTGGCGTTGCCGGCGCTGCGTTTGGGATTCTTGAAGACGGCGGGATCCTTGTCCCATCCGGCAGGGAGAGATTCGACCAGCTTGACCCCCGCCGCCAACTGCGGCTGGGTGCGCGTGCCGGTGTTGCGATGCCACACCACCGCTCCCGAACCGCACCCCACCAGCAGGTCGGGCAACCCGTCGCCATCCCAGTCGGCCACGAACGGCCCCGCCACACGGGTTTCCGCCAGCACCGGCTTGCTGCCCACTTTGAGCCGTTCTGTCTTGGAGAAGGCCGGTTTCTCGCGTGTGCCCTCGTTCGGCAGCCAGTACACCTCTCCCTCGCCAGTGCCGATGAACAGGTCGAGCTTGCCGTCCCCGTTCCAATCGGCCATGCACGCGGCCGAGGAACTGCCCACGTTCAGGGAAGGCCCCAAGCCCCGCAGCAGCGTGCTGACCTCCTTCTTGAGGGTCTCGCCCGCGGCGTAGGTCCCATTGGGCTTCTTCTTGAAGAGATGGATCTTACCCGAGATGGACCCCGTCAGGATGTCCAGCCGGCCGTCGCCGTTGTAGTCCACGCCATGTGGACTGAAGCCGCCGGCCCCTCACCCACCTGGCAGGCTGGCATCCACGCCCCCGGCCTTGAAGTAGGCGGAGACGCTGAACTTGGGATCCTTGTTGCTGCCCTGGTTGCGAAAGAGGCGCAGTTTGCATTCGCCCCGCTGCCCCAGCAGCAGATCGAACTTCCCGTCGCCGTCGAAATCCATGATGAAGGGGGCGCAGCTTCCCAACTCCATGTCGATGGCTTTGCCGGCCGCTTCCACCCGAAAAGGGCTTTGCAGTTCGGATGCGCCCTGGGCAGTCAGCGAAAAAGAAAGCGCGGCTGCCGCCACCAGAACCCCGAACGTGTCTTTGTGTGACTTCGTCATGTCAGTCCTCCCGACCTACATTGTTCCTGAAAACGGTTACCGCGTCCGGTCTTTGACGGCGGACGGGCATCCCGTGTTCAAAACCTCCGCAAATGCTCGAATCCAGTCAACCCCAGCGCCGCACAGCGCCGCCCCTTGGCGGCACAAACCAACGCGCAGCCGGCCCAAGCCGGCGTCACTTGGCGGCGTTGGCGGATTTCACACGCAACTCAATCGCGTACAGCGACTTGCTTGCGGTAATGAAGAGCGTCTTCCTGTCCTTGCCGCCGAACGAGACATTGGCAGTCCAGGATTCCGGCACATCGATCTGCTCGATCTTCTGGCCGTTCTTGTCGAAAACCGACACCCCGCGTCCGGTAAGGTAAACATTCCCTTCGGAGTCCAGGGTCATGCCGTCGGAGCCCAGCTCGCAGAAGAGCTTCTTGTTGGCCAGGGTCCCATCGGCTTGGATGTCGAAGGAGTAGGTCTTGCGCGCGCCAATGTCCGCGACAAACAACCGCTTGCCGTCGGGTGTGCCGATGATGCCGTTGGGTTGCTTCAGATCGGTCGTCACCCGCGTGATCGTGGCGCCGTCGGCGCTCGCCCGATACACGTGCTCGCCGTCCTGCTCCGATTTGTCATGCTTCCACCAGGGGCGCTTGTAGAAGGGATCGGAGAAGTAGAGCGAGCCGTCGGGGTGAACCCAGACATCGTTGGGACCGTTGAGCAGCCTGTTCTGGTAACGGCTGAACAGCACGGTCACCTTGCCGTCCGGGGCAATCGACCACATCTCGTTCTTCTCGTCGGCGCAGGCGATCAAGTTCCCCCTGGCGTCGAAGAACATTCCGTTGGCCCGCCCCGCCGGCTGCTTGAACGTGGACAGCTTGCCGTCCACGCTCCATTTCAGGATGCGATCGTTGGGCTGGTCGGTGAAGAAGACATTGCCCTGGGCGTCGCAGGTCGGGCCTTCGGTGAACTTGAAGTCGCCGGCCAGTTTGACGAGCTTGGCGCCGGGGGCCAGGATGCTCTCGGCGGCGGTCAAGCCGTGGCAGGAGCCAAGAACCAGGGCGGCGGCCATGACGAGGTGACGTGTTTTCATATGCAGATGTGGCCGCAGGATAACCTCGACCTTCCGACTGTCAATGAAAGCCGCATTCCCCTGAATCCGCACGCAAGTCGCCCTGTCTGATCAACCTCAGGGGTTCTCGAACGCTCAGCGGACTAAGAACCCGTGCGATGCGGATTCAGATGTAGCCGGCCTCCGGCCGGCGGCCGACAAATAGACAGAGGATCGATTGACACGCGACTTGAGGATCCTCGTCGCCAAAGCGCGCAAAACGCCAACCGCTCTCTTACGCGCGGATTTGGGCATTCCCCGCATGGGGACAGGGACGGATTCAGAACGGACCGTGTCTTGCGGCGGGGGCGGGCAGGGCCTAAAGTCGGCGCGGCATGAAGACCAAAGGCATCATTCACCTGGTGGGAGCCGGGCCGGGCGAGGCGGGGCTGCTGACGCTGCGCGGCGCCGAGTTGCTCCGACGCGCCCGGGTGGTGTTTCACGATCCGGGCGTTTCGGCGTCGATCCTGCGCCTGGCGGCGCAGGCCGAGCTGACCCCGATGGCGGCGGCTGCCGAAGCCCGCGCCGGGCAGATCGAGCGGATCCTGGCCAGGGCGGCGCAAGGCGAAGAGGTGGTGCGCCTGGTGGAGGGAGAAGCCTGCGCGGGAGGCGAAGCGTCCGCCGAGCTGCGGGAGCTGGCGCGGGCCGGGACGGCGTTCGAGGTGGTGCCGGGGGTCTCGGCGAGTCATCGCGGGCATTCGCAGTGCCGAAACATCGAGGGGCTGCCGCTCTCGGGACGGCGAGTAGTGGTGACGCGCGCGCTGGACCAGGCCGGCAAGGTGTCCGAGTTGTTGCGCGAACGGGGGGCGGAGCCGATCGAGATTCCCGTCATCCGGATCGCGCCGCCCGACGACCGGCAATCGCTGAGCGAGGCGCTGGCCGGGCTGCACGAATACGACTGGCTGGTGTTCACCAGCGCGAATGGGGTGGCTTCGTTCTTCGACCTGTTCTTCCGCGCCTTCAAGGACCTGCGGGACCTGGGCGGGGTGCGCATCGCCGCGGTGGGGCCGGCCACGGCCGCGCGCATCGAGGCGCTGCACCTGACGGTTGATGCCATGCCCGAGGAGGCCCTCGGCAAGAAGGTGGCCAAGGCCATCGAGGCCCACGGCAGCCTGGAGAATCTGCGCGTCTGCCTGCTGCGCGCGCAGAAGGCCGGGGGCGACCTGCCCAAGCTGCTCGAGGGCCTGGGCGCGATCGTGGACGACGTGGCCTGTTACCAGACCCTGCCGGAAACGGGCGACCCCGAAGGCCGGGGCGAAGCCTTGCAGCGAACCGGCGCGGACTGGCTCCTGTTCACCAGCGGCTCGACCGTCGAGCATTTCCACGCCCGCTTCAACCTGCCGGAACTGCTGCGGAAGTTCCCGGGCCTGCGCACGGCCTCGATCGGTCCGGAAACCAGCCTGGCGCTGCAGGCGCTCTCGCTGGCCCCGAGCGTCGAAGCCCGGGAACACACCGTGCCGGGCCTGCTGCGGGCGATGGAAACCGCCGGCCGCTGAATCCGCGCCCCCCGTTGCGCCGCCAGCCGGTTCACATCGAACTCCGGCGGCCCGTTCGAGTC
>JAKLEJ010000218.1 GCA_022711695.1 Verrucomicrobiota bacterium
CCCCCATGCTTGCCGGCTTCGACGGTCCGGCTTTGCGCAGCGTCTCGGGGGCGGGACACGGGAGTCCGGCCGCGAGCGCGGTTGGCAAAGCTGAGCTTCATCGCGCCGGCAGTGTCTCAGGTTGTCCACCGGTTTGCAGCAAGAAAGTGGAGTGGCCGGATCGCGCGTTTCTTGCGGGCGCGTGGGCGCGTTTGGATTTGCGCCCGGACTTTGAGGCGCGCAGAATGGCGGGACAAACCAACGCTCAAAACGATGAAACCAACAGAGATTCTCTCAGGCGCCTCCACCACCCGTCGTGATTTTCTCAAGACCTCCGGCAAAGCGGCGGCGGGCGCCGCGCTGGCGGTGGGTTTTGCACGGCCGGGGTACACGGCGGAAAACAACACGCTGCAAGTGGCGCTGGTGGGGTGCGGCGGCCGCGGAGCCGGCGCGGCGGCCAACGCGCTCGCCACCACCAGCGGCCCGATCAAGCTCGTGGCCATGGCGGACCTGTTTCAGGACCGGCTGGACCGCAGTTTTCAGGCCCTGAAGAGCGCGGCCACCCGCAAGGCCGGGTCGGCCGACTCGTGGATCGGCGGCTTCAACGGCGCGCAGGTGGACGCGCCTCCTGACCGCCAGTTCCTCGGGTTCGACGCCTATCGCAAGGCCATGGATTGCCTGAAGCCTGGCGACATCGTGATCCTGACGACGCCGGTGGCGTTCCGCTGGGTGCACTTTTCCTACGCGATTGCCAAAGGGCTGAATGTGTTCATGGAGAAGCCCATTTCGGTGGACGGCCCGACGACGCGGAAGATGATCGAGCTCGGCGAAGAATCGGCGCGAAAGAACCTGAAGGTGGGGGTGGGGCTGATGTGCCGGCACTGCAAAGCCCGCTGGGAACTGTATGATCGGATCAAATCGGGACAGATCGGGGACCTGACCCTGCTGAAGACCTACCGGCTGGTGTCGCCGGCGGGGTCGGTGGGGCCCCGGCCGGAGGGCCTGAACGAATTGCTCTACCAGGTGCGGAACTACCTGGGATTCATGTGGGCCAGCGGCGGGGTGTTCCACGATTACGTGGCGCACAACCTCGACGAATGCTGCTGGATGAAGGACGCCTGGCCCGTGCGGGCCCTTGGCCTGGGCGGCCGCTGCTTTCGTGGCGACGCCGTGGACCAGAACTTCGACAACTACTCGGTGGAATACACCTTTGCCGACGGCACGACGCTGCTGCTCAATTCGCGGTATGTGACCGGATGCCACGAGGAGTTTGCCAGCTACGCGCACGGGACCAAGGGGTCGGCGGTGATTTCGTCGTTCATGCACACGCCGGCCAAATGCCGCCTGTTCAAGGGGCATAACCTCAGCCGCGCGGACATGACCTGGGCTTTTCCGCAACCGGAGCCCAATCCCTACCAGCTCGAATGGGATCACCTGGTGGAGGCCATCCGCAACGACAAGCCCTTCAACGAGGTGAAGCGGGGCGCGGAAGCGGCCCTGGCGGTGGCCATGGGCCGCCGGGCTGTCCACACGGGGCAGATTGTGACGTTCGACCAGATGTTGAACGACCCGCTGGAGTTTGCGCCGAACGTGGACCGGCTCGCGATGAACTCGCCGGCCCCGCTCCCGGCGGGAGCCGACGGCAAATACCCGATGCCGCAACCCGGGCGTTTCAAGGACCGCGAGTTCTGAACGGAGGGCTTGACCTCCGCTCGCACCAGTTACTCCGCAGTCCGTGGAATACACGACACTGGCCCCTCACCCCGCCCCTCACCCCGGCCCTCTCCCCTTCGGATGGGGAGAGGGCGCCCGCAGGGCGGGTGAGGGGAATCGTGCAGCGCATCCCGGTGACTCCTCTGCATTTCCCGAGAGGAAACCGGGTTAGACGTCGCAAAGGGTCACGGCCTCGTGGAGGCCGGCGTAGGGCGCGCGGGTGGGGATGAACTCCTGGCCGACGTAGCCGGCGTAGCCCACCTCGAGCAGGGCCTGCATGATCGGCGGGAAGTTGAGCTCCTGTTTGGAATCGAGTTCGCCGCGGCCGGGGCAGCCGGCCACATGCACGTGCCCGATGTAGTCCTTGTGCTGGCGGATGCGCCGGATGACATCGCCGTCCATGATCTGGACGTGATAGACGTCGAAAAGGAGCTTGAGGCGCGGCGAGCCGACCTTCTTGATGATGTCGATGCAGTAATCGGTGTGATCGCCCTGGTAGCCGGGATGGCCTTTCATGGGGTGCGAGTCCTCGCGGGTGTTGAGCATCTCGAGGCAGAGCGTCACCTTCTTCTGCTCGGCGTAGCCGACGATCTTCTTGAAGCCTTCGACGCAGTTTTTCGCGCCTTTCTCGGGGGAGAACCGGGCGCCGCTGGGCTTGGCGGGATCTTTGGCGCTGTAGCCGGTGAAACAGATGACGCTGGGCGTGCCGAAGGCGGCGGCGGCGTCGATGGTCTCGCGGGTGACTCGCATCACCTTGGGCCAGTGGTCGGGGTTGTTGAAGCCCTTGAGGAAGGGCGGGTCGGGATTCATGTCGATCTGCCCGATGGCGCAGGCCAGGCCATGCTTCTTGAGGGTGGGATAGGCATCGGTCCCGGCCAGTTCGACGCTGGGGACGCCGAGGCGTTTGGCCACCTGGCAGATTTGCTCGATGGTCCACTTCTCCTGGAATCCCTGCCAGCACCAGGGAACGATGGACTGTTTGATGCGGCCCTTGGTGACCGCCGGGCCCTGGGGGTCGGCGGCCTCGAGGCGCGGGGCGCGGCCCAGGCCCAGCGCGCCCAGGGCGGCCAGACCGGCGGCGCGGCCCAGCATTTGACGGCGGGTCAGGGAAGGGAGAGGAGAGGAATTGGCTTGGTTACTCATGGTCGGTTTATTGAATCGGTTATGACGCGCGGCGCATTTTCAGGCCGGAATCTAGTTCAAGTGTGGCCCTGGCTCAACTGGGCGTGTTCTCAGGCCAGCTTCCAGGGGGCGCGGTAAGGGCGGCTGAGCAGTTTGGCGGCGGCGTCGTCCCCAAGGATGACTTCCCGGGCGGCGTCCCACTTGATCTTGCGCCCGGCCTGCATGGCGATGAGCCCGAGGTGGCCGGGGATGGCGGAGTGATGCGCCGTTTCCACCGGGGTGATGGTGGGCTTGCGCGATTTGACGCAGTCGATGAAATCGCGATGGTGGCCGCTGGTTTTGTAGAGCTTCACCCGGCGCAGGCTCTCGGGCAGCATGGGGATGTCCTTCCACTCGGGGTTCGAGGCGTCGAAGGCGCCGCGGTCCACCCAGACCCAGCCTTTGTCGCCGATCCATTTCGTGCCGCTGCGGATGTCCCCGTGGCCGCCGGCGATGATCATGGTGACGTTGTTGGGGTAGAGAGCGGAGATGCGGTATTTGGTGCAGGTGTTCCAGAGGGCGTCGGCGGGCGGGAATTCGCCCGTGCCCTCGACTTCGCTGGGCCCGGAGTTGTCCCAATCCATGCCCCAGTGGGCGATGTCGCAGTGGTGGCCGATCCAGTCCAACAACTGGCCGCCGCCGCAGTTGTAGTTCCAGCGCCAGTTCATGTGGACGCGGGCCTTGATGTAGGGCTCCATCTTCGAGGGACCGATCCAGAACTCGTAGTCGAGCTCGGGGGGCGGGTTGCCGGGGGTGCGTTCCTTGCCGGTGCCGGCGAAATCGGTATGGCCGCTGGGCAGCCCCACCTCGACCCGGGTGACCTTGCCGATCAGGCCGTTGCGCACGATTTCGCAGGCCTTGAGGAAGTTGCGCTGGGACCGCTGCCACGAGCCGGTCTGCCAGATGCGCTTGTTCTTCTGGACCGCTTTGACGATGGCCTGTTGCTCGGCGATGGTCCGGGCCAGGGGCTTCTCGCCGTAGATGTCCTTCTTGTTTTTGGCGGCCTCGACGGCGGTCAGGGCGTGCCAGTGGTCGGGAACGGCCAGCATCACCGCGTCGATGTCCCTTCGGGCCATGAGTTCGCGGTAGTCGTGGTAGGCCTTGCAGTCCTGGTTCTTGTAGTGCCCGTTGATGCGGTCCACCGCCTGCTTGAGGTGGTTCTTGTCCAGGTCGCACGCGGCCAGCACGCGGCAGTCTTCCATGCCCAGGAACGCGTCGGTGTTGCCGGGCCCCATCATGCCCCAGCCGACGACGCCGAGGGTGATGCGGTTGGAGGGGGCAACCGCGCCGTTGGCGCCCAGGGCGCGGGCGGAAATGAAAGTGGGCGCGACGACCGCCAGGCCGGCGGCCGCCAAAAAACGACGACGAGTGAGACCGGGGGAACGAATCGAGTTGCTCATATTCGGCAACCATCGCAATCCGACCGGGAGGTTTCGAGGAAAAAATCGACGGAGCAGCGGGAGGCCCGGAAGGCCGCTTCGAAGGCGGGGCGAGAGAGACGGCGCGTCAAGCGGCCGCGGGCCGGGGATGCGGCCGCCGTCAAGGCGCGGGGATTTTCAGGACCTGCCCCACGCGCAGGCGGCGTTCGTCCATGCCGGGGTTGGCGGCGCGCAGGGCGCTGAGCTTGACGCCGTACTTGGCGGCGATCTTGGCCGGATTGTCACCGGAGACGATCTTGTGGGTGCGGACGGAGGCCGGGCCTGGCGTCGAGGGGCCGGAGGGGGCGTCGGATAGGGTGAGCGAGCGGCCGGGGATGGACCTGGGGTCACCCTGGGCGCCCGCAGAGAAGTTGGAGCCGGGGCGGACGGGCGGGGGATTGAGGGCGAGGTTGCTGCCTCCGGCGGGCATGACCGAGGAGCGGCCATGGTAGTAGTTCTGCCACTCGATGACGGCCTGCCGCAGGCGCTGGTTCTCGACCATCAGCCGATCCAGCTCGCGCTGCATGTATTCCATGGTCGGCGTCATGTTCACAGTCTTGGCCAGCTCGCGCTTGCAGACTTCGACCCGGTCGCGGGCGATGTCGGCGGGGTATTCGCCGGGCCGGAGGCGGCGGGCCTTTTCGTAGTGGTAAAGGGCGGCGGCGTAGTCGTTCTTGTTTTGGTCGTGGATGACCGCCAGCTCGAAGTGGGCCGAGGCCGAATGGGGGTTGACCTCGAGGGCGCGCTCGAAGGCCTCGATGGCGCCGTCGTAGTCCCGATCCTGGGCGCGGGCCTTGCCGGCCATGAAATTGGACTCTTTCTGCTCGTCCAGCGGCGCGGTTGCGGAGGGCCAGCAGCCGGCGCAAACCAGGCAGCAGCCCGCAAGCAGGATCCATCGAACGCAACTCAACATGCGCCCAGCGTAGCGGAAGCCCCGGGGCGGCGCAATGCCGCAGGCAGCCCGCTTCTCCACAGGTTCTTCACCTCCAAGTCCGGGATTGCCTGATTGGGCGGTTTCCTGAATATTCCCCGTTTTATGTCGAGTTCGCGCAGACAGTATCCATTTCATTTGATCGAGCCCAAATGGCAGCAGGCCTGGGAAGCGGGGCAGACGTTTCGGGCGTGGAACCCGGGCGAGCCGCTGCCGGCGGATCATCCGTTTGTCCGGCGGCACGGCCTGGGCGGAGGCGCGCCCGGCAGTGGGGCGCTGCCGCCCAAGTATTACATCCTGGACATGTTTCCTTACCCGAGCGGGGCCGGGCTGCATGTGGGGCATCCGGAGGGCTACACGGCCACGGATATCCTGGCGCGCTACCGCCGGGCGCTGGGGTTCAACGTGCTGCACCCGATGGGCTGGGACGCCTTCGGGCTGCCGGCCGAGCAATACGCGATCAAGACGGGGCAGCACCCCCGCCTGACGACCAACGCGAACATCGCCACCTTCAAGCGGCAGATTCAGAGCCTGGGGTTCAGCTACGATTGGTCGCGCGAGGTGGACACGACCGATCCCGGGTATTTCAAGTGGACGCAGTGGGTGTTCCTGCAGATCTACAACTCGTGGTTCAATCCGGCGACGGGGAAGGCGGAGCCGATCCGGACGCTGGAGTATCCGGCCGACTGCGTGACGGAGGAGGCGAGGGGGGCTTACCGGGACAGCCGGCGGCTGGCCTACGTGACCGAGGCGCCGGTGTGGTGGTGCGAGGCGCTGGGGACGGTGCTGGCCAACGAGGAAGTGATCGACGGCAAGAGCGAGGTGGGCGGCCACCCGGTGACGCGCCGGCCGATGCGCCAGTGGATGCTGCGGATCACCGCCTACGCGGAGCGGCTCATCCGGGATCTCGAGACGATCGACTGGAGCGACTCGCTCAAGGAGATGCAGCGCAACTGGATCGGGCGCAGCGAAGGGGCCGAGGTCGAGTTCCGGATTCCGGGGTCGGAGACGAGGATCACCGTGTTTACGACGCGGCCGGACACGCTTTTTGGGGCGACTTACATGGTGCTGGCGCCCGAGCACAAGCTGGTGGACACGCTCACCACGGCCGAGCAGCGCGGGGCGGTCGAGGCCTACCGCGCGCAG
>JAKLEJ010000219.1 GCA_022711695.1 Verrucomicrobiota bacterium
TCCGAACGGGGTGCGTGACGACGTTCACGCCGGGGTTGACGCGCCGCAGGGTGTCCCGGGCCGAGTCGCACTTGGGCCGGCCGACATCCGCGGTCCCGTGCAGAATCTGGCGCTGCAGGTTCGAAGTCTCCACCGCGTCGAAGTCCACCAGCCCCAGCGTGCCCACCCCCGCCGCCGCCAGGTAGAGGGCGATCGGCGAGCCCAGGCCGCCCGCCCCGACGCACAGCACCCGCGCGGCGCAAATTTTCTTTTGCCCCTCCAGGCCGACCTCGGGCAGAATTATGTGCCGCGAGTAACGGCGAAGTTCGTCGTCGCTCAGTTGCATGTCCATTTCACGGCCGGGCAACCTAGAGCCCGCCGCGCTGGAAATCAAGAGAACGCGCCATGAGCAACCAGGTCGATGTCCGGGAACGCGAAGCCCAGGGGCGGCCCTCCCCCGCCAGGGTGGCCGAGAGCCTTTTGCGCCGCTCCACTCTCCGCCCCACGCTGGGCCTGGTCCTGGGCAGCGGCTTCGACAAGGTCATGGCCGCCTGCACCGAGGTCATGTGCACCCCCTTCACCTCCCTGCCGGGCTTTCCGCGGCCGGGAGTGGCCGGCCACGCCGGCAAGCTCGTCCTGGGCTACATGGCCCGCGTGCCCGTCGTCATCCTGAGCGGCCGCGGCCACTATTACGAGGGGCACTCCATGGAGTCGGTCGCCTTTCCCGTGCGCGTGCTCGCGCACCTGGGCGTCAAAGCCTTGCTGCTGACCTGCGCCGCCGGCGGCATCAGCGGCCGCTTCAAACCCGGAGATTACATGCGCTTCTCGGACCACATCAATTTCATGGGGGTGAACCCGCTGCGCGGCTGGGTCTCGCCCGAATGGCCCCGGTTCGTGGACATGACCACAACCTACGATCCGGACTTGAACAAGCTGCTGGAAAAAGCCGCCAAGCGCGCCAAAGCCCGGCTTCATTCGGGCGTCTATCTGGCCGTGTGCGGCCCCGCCTATGAGACCCCGGCGGAGATCCGGGCCTTTGACCGCCTGGGGGCCGACGCCGTGGGAATGAGCACCGTGCCCGAGGCGGTCGCCGCACGGCAGGCCGGCCTCCGCGTCGCCGCCCTGGCCTGCATCACCAACTTCGCCGCCGGCCGCAACAAGAAGGCCATTTCCCATGCCGAAGTCCTTTCCACCGGCGCCGCCGGCGCCGCCACCGCCTCGCGGTTCATCGAGGAGTTTGTGCGCCTCTATGCGGCCGGTTGACAGTTCCTGGCTGGTGCAGGCCGCCTTGAGCGCGCGCCGCAACGCCGCCGCTCCGTACTCTCGCTTCCGCGTGGGCGCCGCCTTGCTGGCCCAAGGCGGCGATATCTTCACCGGCTGCAACGTCGAGAGCGCCAGCTTCGGTCTTACCTGCTGCGCCGAGCGGGTCGCCCTCTTCAAGGCGATCTCCGATGGCTGCCGCGACTTTCTCGCCATCGCCATCGTCGCCCGGCGCCCCGGCGGGGCCATGCCTTGTGGCGCCTGTCGCCAACTCCTCTCCGAATACGCCCCCAACGCCATCGTCCTGGTGGCCGACTCCCGTTTCCCCGCCCGCATCCGCGAGTTTGCCGTCCGGGACCTCCTGCCCGGGGCCTTCCTCGACTTCAACCCGCATCGGGAACGTTCCCGGCCGCGAGGCGCTCGCGGCAAACTCGGCTGAGGCGGCGCGTCCGCCCGGTTCTCCATTCCCAGGCGCCATTGCCCTGGCGCGGTCGAAGACCCCTGAAGCGGACGCGCCCGGGCCGGGTGGCGTGCCGATTGAGCCGATTCAGGTCTTGACAGGGGGAAGGGGGCTTGCGATTGAATTACACAGTTTAATTAATTAATATGGTCGTGGTTCCCTCCAAAATGGGCCGCCTTAACAAACGCGCCCTGGTGGCGCGCTTGCAGCGCCTGGGCATGGCCTCGAGGGCCGACCTGGCCAAGTCCCTGGGCATGAGCCAGCCGACTGCCGGCAAGATCGCGGACGATCTGCTCGAGTTGGGAGTGTTGGAGGAGGTCGCGGAGCCGCAACTCGGAACGGGCCAGGGGTCGGGGCCCCGCTCGCGGGCTCGTTTGGGGCGGCCGGGGCGGATGCTCCGGCTGGACCGTTCGGCAACCCGGTTTGTGGCGATCCAACTGGGCGTCAGCGAAACCAAGCTGGCGGCCTTGCCGTTGGGAGCGGACCTCGAGGATCGTTGGGCGGTCACCGTGGCGACCCCCGGTTCGGCCGCACAATGGGTGCGACAACTGCGGACGGCGGCGGGGCAGATTCAGGGGCGCGGGGCTTGGGGCGTGCTGGTGAGCGTGCCCGGGGTGGTGGACGAGCAGGCGGGGCGGGTGCTCTTTTCCCCCAACCTGCACTGGACGGAGAAGACGGACCTGAAGAAGGCCATCCAAGGGGTCTGGAAGCTGCCGGTGGAACTCTCGCAGGAGGAACGAGCGCTGGCGCTGGGACACCAGTCTGTCGAGGGAGAGACCGAGGATTTTCTGCTGGTGGATTTCGGCGACGGCGTCGGAGGAGCGCTCGTCGTGAAGGGACAGCTCTACGCGGGGCCGCTGCCGATCAGCGGGGAATTCGGCCATACGCCGGCGCCCGGCAACACCCGGCCCTGCGGCTGTGGGGCCGTCGGTTGTGTGGAAACCCTGGTGTCCACCCGCGGCTTGCTACAGAGCTTCCGCTCGGCTGCCAGGCGGCCCGAAGCCTCGTGGAAGGACTTGACCGAAGCGATCGCCCACGAAGGAGCCCCTGGCTGGCTCGCTCAGAGTTTGGAGGCGGCCGCCGTGGTCATCGCCGGCTCTCTCAACGTCCTGGGCTTGCGTCGCGTCGTGATTACCGGCAGCCTCACCGAATTGCCGCCAGTGGTCATGGAACATCTTTCTTCGGCCATTCGACAGGGCGCTATGTGGGCCCGGTTCGGAGAATTGACGGTCGAGGCCGCCCCGCGACGCCGCACGGCCGGATTGGTGGCGGTGGGGTTGGACCGACTGGTGCTGCCGATGACGGACCGGCCGCGGGTTGCCGGCGGGGCGCGCCGGCCCGGTTCCGGAAGATCGGAGGCGACGCCAGCGCCATGAGAGGAGCCTTTCACGGCATGAGCACGCAGACTGCCAGAAGAGCCCGATCCCGGGGCGGCGCCGACATGCTGGCGGTCCGCCTGCATGGGCCGCGAGACCTGCGGCTGGAGCGTCTGCCCCATCCCGGCGCCCCAGGACGGGGGCAGGTGCTGCTGCGCGTGCGCTGCACCGGCCTCTGCGGCAGCGATCTTCACTCTTACCTGGACGCCCGCATCGGCGATACCCCCATCCAGGGCCCACTCATCCTCGGGCACGAAATGGCTGCGGTGATCGAAGCGGTGGGACCGGACTCGACCGACGGTCTGTTCCAGCCGCTGCGGCCCGGCGAGCGCGTGGCGGTCGATCCCGCCCAGCCCTGCCACCGCTGCGAACTGTGCGAACGCGGCCACCCGAATCTGTGCTGTCACCTGGGCTTCTGCGGCAATTACCCGTATGGCGGCAGCCTGTGCCAGTGGATGCACATGCCCGCCCGCAGTTGTTTTCCGGTTCCGGCGTCGCTGGACTTCACCGCCGCCGCCCTGCTCGAACCGCTGGGCGTGGCCATTCACGCCGTCGATTTCGCCCGCCTCCGCGTGGGCCACAGCGCCGCCATCCTCGGCGCGGGCCCGATCGGCCTGCTCATTCTGCAGCTCGCCCGGCTGGCCGGGGCCGATCCGGTCTTTGTCACGGACAAGCTCCCCTGGCGCCTCAAGCTCGCGCAGAAGTGGGGGGGCGTCCCCATCCGCTGCGACCACGAGGATGCCGTCCGGCGCGTCTCCAAGGAGACCCGCGGCCGGGGGGTCGATGTGGCCATCGAGGCGGCCTGGGCCGGCGAGAGCGCCGCCCAAGCCGCCGAAATGGCGCGCCTGGGCGGCCGCCTGGTGCTGGTGGGCATTCCGGGGGACGACCGCGTCGAGTTAAAGCATTCCACTGCCCGCCGCAAGGGGCTGACGATTGTCCTGAGCCGCCGCATGAAGCATGTCTATCCCCGGGCCATCCGTCTGGCCGAGCAGGGCCGGGTGGACCTGGACGGCCTGGTCAGCCACCGGTTCCCGCTCCGCCGCGCGGCGGAGGCCTTCGAACTGAACGCCGCCTACCGCGACCGCGTGGTCAAAGTGATGGTCGATGCCTGAGAACCCGCCAATTCAAACCAACACTGCTTACAGCCCTCTTTTCATTTCCCCGATTCTCTGACACTCTCCACCCATTCAACCAAATCATGAGCGCCCAATACACAATCGGACTGGACTACGGCACGAACTCGGTTCGCGCCCTCATCGTCAACGTCGCCAGCGGACAGGAGGTCGGCGCCGCCGTCTGGGGCTATGAGCACGGCACGGCCGGGGTGATCCTTGGCCGCGACCCCAACCTGGCCCGGCAGCACCCCGCCGACTACCTGAAAGGGGCCGAGATCGCCATTAAGCAGGCCCTGGTCGCGGCTGCCGACACCGTGCGCGGCTTCAAGCCGGAACAGATCGTCGGCATCGGCGTGGACACCACCGGCAGCACCCCCCTGCCCGTGGACGCGAACGGCCAACCATTGGCTTTCCAGAAGAAGTTCTCGAACGACCCGGCCGCCATGGCCTGGCTGTGGAAAGACCACACCGGCGTCGAGGAGGCCGCCGAGATCACCGCGCTGGCGCGAAAGATGCGCCCGCAGTACCTGGCCAAGTGCGGGGGCGTCTATTCGAGCGAGTGGTTCTTCAGCAAAATCCTGCGCTGTCTGCGCGGCAGCCCCGAGGTCTTCAACGCCGCTTACACCTGGGTGGAACTGGCCGACTATGTTCCGGCCGCGCTGACCGGCACGGAGGCGCCGGACAAGCTCACCGTCGGGATTTGCGCCGCCGGCCACAAGGCCATGTACAACGACAACTGGGGCGGCTATCCCGATGCGAAGTTCCTCGGGCGGCTGCATCCGAAGCTGGGCGCGCTTCGGGCCCGGCTTCGCCCCCAAGCCTATGCGATCGACAAATCGGTCGGCGGACTGACTGCGGATTGGGCCCGGCGCACCGGGTTGCGGGCGGGCATCCCGGTGGCCGTCGGCGCGTTCGACGCCCACCTCGGCGGCGTCGGCAGCGGCATTGCCCCCGGCACGCTCGTCAAAATCATCGGCACCAGCACCTGCGACATGATGGTCGTGCCCGTCGGCCGGAAGCTGGCCGATGTGCCCGGCCTCTGTGGCATCGTCAACGGCTCGATCCTGCCGGGCTATTACGGCCTGGAAGCCGGCCAATCCGCCGTCGGCGACATCTTCAACTGGTGGGTGAACTACATCCAGCCGCACGGCGAAAAGCTCTCGCACCGGGCGCTGGACGAGGAGGCCATGAAGCTGCAGCCGGGCGAGTCCGGCCTGGTGGCGCTGGACTGGAACAACGGCAACCGCACCATCCTCGTGGACCAGAAGCTCACCGGATTGCTGGCCGGCCAGACCCTCTATACCACCCCCGCCGAGGTCTATCGCGCGCTCATCGAGGGCACCGCCTTCGGCGCGCTCACCATCATCAACCGCTTCGAGGAATACGGCGTCAAGGTCAAGCAGATCGTCAACTGCGGCGGCATCGCCGAGAAGAGCGCCATCACCATGCAGGTCTATGCCGATGTCACCGGCCGGCCCATGAAGATCAGCCGCTCCGCCCAGACCTGCGCCCTGGGCGCGGCCATCGCCGGGGCCGTGGTGGCGGGCGCCCACCGGAACTTCGCCGCCGCCCGCAAAGCCATGACCGGCCTCAAACCCAAGGTCTATGTTCCCAACGCCAAAAGCCACCAGACCTACCGGAAGCTCTACACCCTCTATCGCAAGCTCCACGACGCCTTCGGCACCACCGCCTGGAAAGGCAATCTCCACGACGTGATGAAGCAATTGATCGAAATCCGCACCCAGGCCAGGAAATGACAGACTTTAACCACGAAACACACTAAACACACGAAAACAGGCACTGAAATACGAGCGAATCGTTTTGTGATCGATTCCGTGTGATTCGTGTGTTCAGTGGTACAACAACAACAACATGCTCAAAGCGCTTAAAGCGGCGGTCTGCGAAGCCAACCTCGAGTTGGTGAAAGCCGGCCTGGTCATTCAGACGTGGGGCAACGCCAGCGGCATCGACCGCGAGCGCGGGCTCATGGTCATCAAGCCCAGCGGCGTGCCCTACCACGGCATGAAGCCCAAGCACATGGTCGTGTTTTCGCTTCGGACCGGCCAGGTGGTCAAAGGAACGCTCAAGCCGAGTTCGGACACGGATACGCACCTGGCGTTGTATCGCGCCTTTCCAAAGATCGGCGGCGTGGTTCAC
>JAKLEJ010000022.1 GCA_022711695.1 Verrucomicrobiota bacterium
ATGGGCGGCCTGCTCAAGGTCATGCCCTTCCTCGGCGTGGCCTACATGATCGGCGGCATGAGCGGCCTGGGCCTGCCCGGCCTGGCCGGGTTCATCGCCGAGATCCAGGTCTTCGTCGGCGCCTTCAAGGACGCCTCCTGGGGGCACCGAATCATGACCGTTCTGGCGGCCTCGAGCGTGGTCACCAGCGCCGTCTATCTCCTGCGCGCCCTCACCCGGATGCTCTACGGCCCCATGAAGGACCCCCATCACGAGCACCTGACCGACGCCACGTTCGTCGAGCGCGTGCCCCTGGTCATCCTGGTGTTCCTGCTGGCCTTCAGCGGCATTCTGCCGGGCTGGATGAACCGCATGATCGAATACTCGCTGGCGCCGGTGATGGCCCAGTTGGGACGCTGAGGGCAACGGTTTCCAGAATCCCTTTTTGTCTATGCTTGAACAACTCCACGCCATCTCCAACGAGCTGCTCCTGGTGGCGCTCGCCTTTGCGGTGGTCTCGATCGGCCTGCTGCGCGGACGCTCCGACGGCCGAGCCGAGGTGGTCGTCACCGCCCTGGGCCTGAGCGCTCTTCTGGCGGCCGATCTGCTCGCCGTCTTTCCCGCGGTCAAAGTCTTTGGCGACACCTACTACGCCGGCCCCGTCGAGAGGGTCTTCAAGTGCGTGTTTCTTCTTTCGGGGATTCTCACCGCCCTGCTTTCCTGGCCCGGATCGCAAAAGGCGCCGCTGCTGCCTTCCGACAAGATCGGCGAGCACCTCGGGCTGATGCTGCTCTCGATCGTCGGCATGTGCTTCCTGATTTCGGCCCGCGAACTGGTGTTGCTCTATGTGAGCCTGGAGCTGGTCACCATCCCCCTGATCCTGCTGGTGGCTTTCAACCGGCACGAAGTTCGCAGCGCCGAAGCCGCCATCAAATACGTCCTGTTTTCCGCGCTCTCCTCGGGAGTGCTGCTCTACGGCCTCTCGCTGGTCTATGGCATGACCGGCACAACTTACCTGGCCGACCTCGCGCCCAAACTGACCTTGGGCCTGCTTCCGGCCGTGGCCCTGGTGCTGGTCATGGCCGGCGTCGGCTTCAAGATCAGCGCGGCGCCCTTCCATCTGTGGACGCCCGACACCTACGAAGGAGCGCCGCTGCCGGTGACCACCTTCCTGAGCGTCGCTTCCAAAGCCGCCGGGTTCGCCCTTTTCTACAAGGTCATCGCCGTGGCGTTCGCGTCGATGCCCGACTCGATCCTGCTGATCCTGTGCGTGCTGGCGACGCTGACGATGACCTTCGGAAACCTGGTGGCCCTTTACCAGACGAACATGAAGCGGTTCCTGGCCTTCAGCAGCATCGCCCAAGCCGGCTACCTCATGGTGGGCCTGGCGAACACCGAAGCCCTGGGCCTTTCCAGCGTGCTTTACTACCTGATCGTGTATCTCGTCTCCAATGTGGCCGCCTTCGGGGTGGTCTCCTATATCGCCGCGGCCACGGGCAAGGAAGACATGCGCGACTACGTGGGCTTCTCCATCACCAACCCCAAGCTGGCGGCGGTGATGATGCTGGCCATGTTCTCGCTGGCGGGCATTCCGCCGCTGGCGGGTTTTCTGGGCAAATTCTACCTCTTTGCCGCGGCGGCCCACAAGGGGCTCTACTGGCTGGTGTTTGTGGCGGTCGTCAATGCCACCATCTCCCTCTTTTACTACCTCATGGTCTTGAAGTGGATGTACCTGGTCCGGCCGGAACAGGGACGCGACTTCCCGCGGGTGTCGGTTCCCGCGGCCGGGTGGGTGGTGCTGGGCGTCACCAGCGCGGTCATGCTGTTGATCGGCCTCCTGCCCCAGGTGCTGCGCTGGACGGAGACGGCCGCCACCGCGGGCCTTTGAGCCGCCCTGCTCGCCTTCAAGCGAGCGGGGACTCCCCGTAATTCCAGGGCGACCCCGCCGTGCGCGGCGCCGCCGGACTTTGGCTCTGGATTCCAGGATTCAGCCAACCGCCGCGGGCGCTTCCGCCGCGCGTCTTGCCGAACTGAGCCCCAGGCGAACAGCGACGTCCTCCAGCAGAGAATAGACCACAGGAGTGACCACCAGGGTCAGCAGGAGGCAAAGGCTCTGTCCGCCGATGACGACGATGGCGGTGGCGTGGCGTTCCTCGGCGCCCGGGCCGGTTCCCAAGGCCATCGGCAACATGCCGGCGACGAGGGTCAGCGTGGTCATCAGAATCGGGCGCAGCCGGTCGCGGTTGGCCTGCAGGATGGCGGGCAATTGCTCCAGGCCGGCGGCGCGCAGCTTGTTGCTGTGGTCGATCTGCAAAATGGCGTTCTTCTTCACCACCCCGAACAGAACCAGGATGCCCAGGGCCGAATAGAGGTTGATGGTGTTGCCGGTCAGCCAAAGCGTCAGCAGGGCAAAGGGCACCGAAAGCGGCAGCGAAAGCAGGATGGTGAAAGGATGGACGACGCTCTCGAACTGAGATGCCAGGATAATGTACATCAGCGCCACCGAGAGCAGAAAGGCCCAAAGAAACTCGCGAAAGGTGCTCTCCATTTCCCGGGCCTTGCCGGAGACGCGCGTCGAGTAGGTCGAGGGCATGTTCAACTCGGCGGCGGCGGCCCGGACCGCCACCAGCCGGTCGGCCAGGGCATAGCCGGGGGCGATGGCGGCGCGCAGGTTTACCGCCCGCTGCCGGTCCAGCCGGTCGATGCGCGAAGCCGCCTCCGCCGGACGCAGGCGCACCAGGTTGTCCAGCCGCGCCAGTCCGCCGTCCTGGCGGGACACGTAGAGCCCCGCAATGGCGTCGGGGTCGTTGCGGGCGCCTTCGCTCAGCCGCAATTGCACATAGTAGTCCTCGTTCATCGAGGGATCGCGATAGCGCGACACTTTCTGCTCGCCTCCGACCATGAGCCGCAAGGCCGTGGCAATGTCCGACGTGTCCACTCCCAGCTTGGCGGCGCGGTCGCGATCGATGTCCACGCGCAGTTCCGGCTTGTCCAGTCGCAGGGTGATGTCCGCATCGAGCAATCCGAGTTCCGGGGCCCGGCGGCGCAGCGTGTCCGCGTATTCGGCCAGGCTTTCGAGCTCCGGACCGAGCAGGGCGAAATCGATGTCATAGTTGGGGACGCCCACATTGATGGTCTGGGGATTGCGCACGGAGGCCCGGATGTCGGGGTAGGCTCTCAATCGACGGCGGACCTCCTGGATGACCTCGCGCTGGCTGAAGTTGCCCTGGAAGGCCCGCCACGGCCGGCTCTGCAGAAGCCGCCGCCAGGAGAAGACGCGTTCCTTGTGCGGGATCAGGCGGACGTAGTAGCGGGCGGCATTGACGCTGCCCAGGGCGCTGCCCCCGCCGATGGAGGCCAGCACCAGTTGAATGCCTTTGACGGCGCGCAGTTCCTTCTCGATCTGCAGCGCCACCTCGGTCATGGCGGCGAAACTGGCCCCCTCGGGCGCCGTGACGCTCACGTCGAACTCGCCTTCATCGACGTTGCTGGGGATGTACTCCTGGCGCACTTGCCGGTAGAGCGGAATCGAGCTCGCAATGGTCAGCAGCGCCAGCAGCGCCACCGCCGCCCGATGCCGCATTGACCAGCCCAGCACCCAGGCGTAGGCCGCGTCCAGGTGGCGATAGAAGCCGCGCCGGGACCGGGGCCCCGCCTCGCCGCCGTCGCGGCCGTTCCCGCGCAGCAGCCGCGCGCTCATCATGGGCGTGAGGGTGAAGGACACCAGCAGGCTCACCATCACCGCCGCCGCCGCGGTGATGCCGAACTGAAAGAGGAACCGGCCCGAGATGCTCGACATGAACGAAACCGGCACAAAGATCACCACCAGGCTGAAGGTGGTGGCCATGACCGCCAGGGCGATTTCCGCCGTCGCCGCCCGGGCCGCCTCGAACGCGCCCATCCTTTTCTCCTCGATGAACCGGAAGATGTTCTCCAGCACCACGATGGCGTCGTCGATCACGATCCCCACCATCAGCACCAGCGCCAGCATGGTCACGCTGTTGAGGGTGAAGCCCATCAGTTTCATCATGCCGAAGGTGGCGATGACCGAGGTGGGAATGGCCACGCCGGCGATGACCATGGCCCGCCAGTTGCGCATGAAGGCCACCACCACCAGGCAGGCCAGGATGCTGCCCAAAATCAGATGCCGCTTGATCTCGTGCAGCGCCTCGTAGATGTAGCGGGACTGATCGCGGATGACCACCAGGCTGACGTCGCTCGGGAGGCGGCCTTCGATCTCCGCCAGTCGGGCCTTCAGTCCTTCGATGACCGCCACGGTGTTGGCCCCCGACTGCCGGCGCACCTCGAGGGTCACGGTGGGCTCGCCGTTGAGCAGCGCCAGCGAGCGCTGCTCCTTGGTTCCATCCTCCGCCCATCCGAGGTCGCGCACCCGGATGGGGGAGCCGTTGCGCGTGGCCACCACCAGGTCGTTAAACTCGCGCGGGTCCGCGATTCGCCCCATCGTCCGCAGCACGTGTTCTCGCACCGGCGTGGTCACATTCCCCCCGGGCACGTCCGCATTCTGCCGCACGATGGCGTCCCGCACCGCGGTGATCGGAATCTGGTAGGCCGCCAGCCGGTCGGCATCCACCCACACGTTGATGGCCCGCTCCAGCCCGCCGACGATCTCGACTTCGCCGACCCCGAGCGAGCGCTCGAGCTGGATCTTGACGATCTTGTCCGCCATCTCCGTCAACTCCCGCCGCGCCCGGTTTCCGGTTAGCGCCAGGGTGAGCACCGGGGACAGGTCGTTGTCGGACTTGACGATGACCGGCGGATCGGCCTCGCGCGGCAGCTCGCCCACGGTGGCAAAGACGCGATCCCGCACATCCTGGGCGGCGAGGTCGATCTCCCGCGTCAGCTCGAAGGTCACGATGATCATCGAGATGCCCTGGCGGTTGATGGACCGCAGCTCCTTGATGCCTTCGATGGTGTTGAGGGCCTCCTCGAGCGGCTGGGACACAAGCGATTCCACCTCCTCGGGGGCGGCGCCCGGCAGGGTAGTGGTGACGCGGACGGTGGGCAGATCGACCGCCGGGAAACGGTCCACGCCCAGGCGGAAATAGCCGGTGGCCCCCACCACCACGAGCGAAAGCGCCAGCATCGCCGCGAACACGGGCCGCCGGATGCAGATGTCAGCGAGCTTTTGCATGAGGTTCAGCCCGTCGGACCCGTCACTGTCCGTCGGCGCGGTCCGGAGTTCCCGGATCGGAGCGCGCGACCTTCGGGGCCGGGCCTGGCCCGACCGCCACCCGATGCCCGTTCTGCAGATTGCCGGGATCGAGGATGATCTCTTCACCGGCCGCCAGGCCGCTGCGCACTTCCACCCAGTCGGCCCCGTGGTCGCGCGTGGCGATGCGCCGCTCGACCGCCTTTCCGTCGCGGATGGTGAAGGCTTTCTCGATGCCCGAGAAGGTGGCCACCGCGTTGGTGGGAATGATCAGCGCCGGCGAGTCCGGCGTGGTGACGATTTCGGCCCGGGCGAAATAGCCGGGATGCAGCCGTTCGTCGTGCGGGATGTCCGCTTCCACCACCAGCATGCGGTTGTCGTTCAAGGCGGGGCTCAGGCGGCAAACCCGGTTCGAGAACGCCACAGCCTCGCCCTCGACGCGGAATCGCAGCGCCTGCCCCACGCGCACCTGGGGAGCGTCGCGCTCGGACACCTCCACCCTCAGGCGCAGAGGATCCAGCCTCACCAGCGTCAGGATCGGCGCCCCAACCGCCAGGTACTCGCCCACGCTGGTCTGCCGGGCCTGCACGCCGCCATCGAACGGGGCGGTCAGGGTGGTGTCGGCCAACTGTTGCCGGGCGATGGCCAGTTCGGCGCGCCGCTGCGCCGCCACCGCCTGCTTCTGCCGGGTGGTCTCGATCGCGTCCTGGTGGCGGTTTAAGGCCACCAGGTAGGCCGACCGGGCGGTGTCGAATTGCGAATCCGAGATCAACTTCTCCTTCAGCAGGCTCCGGGCGCGCTCGTGAGCGGCGCTGGCCTCATCCAGCACCGCCCGCGCCTCCTTGACGGCGGTGATGCTTTCCGGATCGATCCGGTCGCTTTCCCCGGCCAGCGGCAAACCCAGGGCGGCGCGCGCCTGCGCGAGGGCGGCCGCGGCCTGCTGCACCTTCAGTTCGTAGTCCACCGGCTCCATCGCCGCCAGAACATCTCCGCGCCGCGCGCGACTGCCGATATCCACATGGATCTCCCGCACGCGCCCCGGGACCTTCGCGCTCAGCGTCGCCTGCTCGAACGCCGCCAGCGAGCCCAGCGCGATGACGGTTCGCTCGATTCGTTTTTCGAGGACACGAGTCGTCCGCACCTGTCGCGGCGGCGGCGCCGGCTGGCCGGCGCCGCGCGCGCCCGGCGCGCCCTCCCGGTTGTCGTTGCAGCCGGCCAGCGCCGCCGCCAGCCCCGCGGCCAGCAGCCAGCCGGGCGCTCCGACGCGCCCGGTCCGTCTCCGCAGCCAGGCATATGTCAAACAAGGTCTCACGGCTTTGCCGGCTCAATCTGCCAGAAGCGACCCGATTTGCCGAATGAATTTTCGCATGGCGCTCTTTCTGCGGCGCTTCGGATCGAGACGGGCCGCATTTCAGGCTTGAGCTTCGGGGGCCAAACCCGCAAAAGGAGGCCCTGGGATTTCGCATGAAGACCAACCGCCGCCTATTCCTCAAGCAGGCCGCCGGAGCGAGCCTGGCGCTTTCCGCGCTTCCGCTCCTGGGAGCGGAAAGCCCCGTCCGCAAGTATCGCACCGCGCTGATCGGCTGCGGCTGGTGGGGCAACAACATCCTGGGCGAAGCCATGGCCAGCGGCCAGTGCCGCATCGCCGCCCTGTGCGACGTGGACCAGCGACACCTGAACCGGACAAAGGAGCGGGTCAGCCGGGAAACGGGGGAAACCCCGGCCGGCTATCGCGATTTCCGCGAGATGCTGGAGCGGGCCAGGCCGGAGATCGTGATCGTGGCCACGCCCGACCACTGGCATCCGCTTCAGACCATCGCGGCCGTCCGCGCGGACGCGCACGTGTATGTCGAGAAACCCATCAGCCACACCGTCCGCGAGGGCCGGGCCATGGTCAACGCGGCGCGGGAGGCCGGCAAGGTGGTGCAGGTGGGAACGCATCGGCGCATCTCCCCCCACAACGTCAGCGCGCGCGAGTTCATCCGGTCGGGGAAGCTGGGCAAGCTGGGAATGGTGCGGGCCTTCGTGCACTACGGCGGGGGCGGCCCGGAGAAGCCGTTGCAGAACGCCGAGCCCCCCAAGGAGCTGGACTGGGATCTCTGGTGCGGCCCGGCCCCGCTGCGCCCTTACAATGGCGGCCCGGACCTGGCCAATCCCTGGCGCGGCGCCATCCACCCGCGCGGGTTCCGCTCCTACCTCGACTATGCCAACGGCACGCTCGGGGATTGGGGCATCCATTGGCTGGACCAGATCCTCTGGATCACCGGCGAGAAATGGCCCAGCAAGGTCTCGAGCGTGGGCGGCCGCGCGATCAAGGGCCCGCCCGTCCTCACCGCCGCGGAACAGACCAGCGACGCCCCCGATCACCAGGTCGCCTACTTCAAGTTCAGCGAGTTCGACGTGGCCTGGGAACATCGCCAGTTTGCCGCCAACCATGCGGAAAAGGGAGAGAACGTGGGCTGCTATTTCTACGGAGTGGAAGGCACGCTGCACCTGGGTTGGCAGAAAGGCTGGACCTTCTACCCGGCCGACGGCTCGAAGCAGCCTATCCAGCAGGCCCCGCAGCTCAACAAGCCCGACGACCAGAACATCAAGGAGCTCTGGGCCGATTTTCTGCAGGCCATCCGCACCGGGGGTCGGCCAGTCTCGGACATCGCCGAGGTGCATCTCTCGACCAACGTGGCCCTGCTGGGCATGCTCAGCTACAAGCTGGGCCGGAGCATCGAGTGGGACGGCCGCACCGAGGAGTGCGTCGGCGACGCCCAGGCCTCCCGGCTCCTGAGCCGGACCTACCGCAAGGGCTGGGAATACCCCCAAAGCCGGGTTTGATGCCGCGCCGCCGCCGGGGATTTGAGGATTCGCCGGCGCCAAGCCGTCAAGATGGGCCGCAGGCGGGCGGCTTGACGGTTTGGGCGGGGACTGTATGGTGGGGCAGCGCGCCGAGCGCAAGCAATTGATGCCTGCGAATTACGGTCCATATTGGTTTATCCTGGTCCTGCTGGCCGCCGGAGCGGTCTTTTGCCTGACCCCGCTCCTGCTGGCCTGGCTTTGGGCAAGGTTCTTCATGCCCGGCCGCCCCGGGCCCACCAAGAACGCCGCTTACGAGTGCGGCCTGGACTCGCCCGGCGCCGACGGCCCGCGGTTCAAGTCCGAGTATTACCTCTACGGGATTCTGTTCCTGGTGTTCGATGTGGAGGCCGTGTTTCTGTTTCCCTTCGCCGCCAGCTTCACTGGCCTGCCGGCGGGAGCGGCCGTGGGGATGCTGGTGTTTCTGCTGCTGCTGATCGAAGGCCTGGCGTGGGCCTGGGTCAAAGGCCTTCTGACCTGGAAATGACGCCCGCCGGCTCCATGGACGAAGGACTGCGCAACGAACTGAGCCGGCAAGGGGTCTTTGTGGTCAAGCTCACGGACCTCTACAACTGGGGCCGAAAGAACTCGATCTGGCCGCTGAATTTCGGGCTGGCCTGCTGCGCCATCGAGATGATCGCCGCCTCGATGGCCCGGTTCGACATCTCGCGGTTCGGGGCGGAGGTGTTCCGGCCTTCGCCGCGCCAGGCGGACCTGATGATCGTGGCGGGAACGGTGACGAAGAAAATGGCGCCGCAGGTGGTCCGGCTTTACAACCAGATGCCCGACCCGAAGTACGTCATCGCCATGGGCGCCTGCGCCATTTCCGGCGGGCCCTTCAAGCAGGGCTACAACGTCCTCAAAGGCATCGACCGCTACATCCCTGTGGATGTGAGCATTCCGGGGTGCCCCCCCAAGCCCGAGGCCCTGCTCCACGCCTTGATCACCCTGCAGAAACGGATCGAGAGCGAGCAGTTCGCCGGCCCGAACCCGGCGCCGCGACTGGCGCGGGGGGCTCCCGGGGAATACCCCGTGCCACGCCTGGGCGCGCACGATATCGAGCCGCCGTTCAACCCGGAGGTCTGGCAGCCTCCCAAACTGGTCCGCGAGGAGTGAGGCCGCAGCAATGAGTTCGCGCTGACCCCATGGAACCGCTGGAACAACTCAGAGCGCGCGCCGAGGCCTCCGTGCCCGGGGCGGTCCTCGAGATCGTCCCCAACGCCTGTCCGGCCGACCCGCCGTCGCTGCGGGTGGACCCCGGCCATGCGCTGGCCGTGGCCTGGTTCCTGCGCGACGACCCCCAACTGCGGCTGGATTACGCGTCGAACGTCACCGGCGTGGATTGGCCGGAGACGGTGACAAAGGAAAAGGCGCGAGTGAAGCGGATGGTGGACGGGGTGGTGAAGGAGTTCGAGACGGTGGTCGAAAAGCGGCGGCCGGGGTTTCTGGAGGCGGTGTACCACCTCTATTCGATGGAGCTGAAGCAGGGCCCGGTCATCCTGCGCCAGCGCACCGGCGACCGGGACCGGGCGGTCACCGTGGCCTCGCTCACGCCCGTCTGGCGCGGCGCCGAGTTCCAGGAGCGCGAAATCTACGATCTTTACGGCATCCGTTTCGAGGGCCATCAGGATTTGCGGCGCCTGCTCATGTGGGAGGGTTTCGAAGGCCACCCGATGCGGCGCGACTACGTCGAGCCGGACGACTACGATTACGAGCCCACGCCGCACGCCGACGTGCTGGAGAAAGCCCGGAAACACTACCCGGCTCCGCCGGCCTCATGAGCGCAGCCCCGCCCAGCGCGCCGCTGCCAGCCGGAGCGGCGATCGACAGGGACCTCCTCGAGATCTCCCTCGGGCCGCATCATCCCTCGACCCACGGCGTGTTCCGCATGGACGTGGTCCTGGACGGCGAGCGCGTGGTTCGCCTGAAGCCGGTCTTTGGCTACCTGCACCGCAACCACGAGAAGCTGGCCGAGGGCATGACCTACCTCAGCTCGATGCCCTTCACCGACCGCCTGGACTACTTTTGCTCGATGACCAACAACTGGGCCTACGCCCTGGCCGTCGAGAAGCTGGCAGGCTTGCAGGTCCCGGATCGGGCCCAATACATCCGCGTGATCGTGGGCGAGCTGACGCGGCTGCTCAACCACGCCTGCCTGATCGGGTTTCTCACCCACGACATGGGAGCCATGGGCACGCCCCTCATGTACGCGTTTCGCGAGCGCGAGAAGATTCTGGACCTCTTCGAGTCGCTGAGCGGCTCGAGGATGATGTGCAACTACATGCGGTTTGGCGGCTGCCGCGTCGATCTCAGCCCGGCCTGGCTGCAGGCGGCCCGAAAGGTCGTGGACGACTTCCCGCGGTTCCTGGACGAGTTCGACGCGCTGCTGACGACCAACGAAATCGTGATGACCCGCTCGCAGGGAGTGGGGATCCTGCCGCGGGAGCTGGCCATAAATGCCTCGGTGACCGGCCCCATGCTGCGCGCCAGCGGGGTCGATTACGATTTGCGCAAAGTGGACCGATACGGCATCTACGACCGATTCGACTTCCGCGTGCCCCTGGGCGAGCACGGGGACGTTTACGACCGGATCATGATCCGCTTTCTCGAGATGCGCGAGTCGCTCACGATCCTGCGGCAAGCCCTGCGCGAGATTCCCCCGGGGCCGATCCTCGATCCCAAGTCCAAGCTGCGCGGGTTCCGGCCCAGGGCCGGCGAGGTCTATGGCCGCATCGAAGCCCCCAAAGGCGAGCTGGGTTTCTACCTGGTCAGCGACGGCTCGCCCAATCCCTACCGTTACCGGGTGCGGCCGCCCAGCCTGATCAACCTGACGATTCTCGAAGACATGTGCCTGGGGCAACTGGTCGCCGACGCGGTCATCATCCTCGGCAGCGTGGATATCGTCCTGGGGGAGGTGGACCGATGAGCGTTCCCGGCAGCGGCATCCTCAAGGGGTTGGTCGAAACCGCCCGCAACTTCGCCGGCAGCTACGTCAGCCCCGAGCGGCTCGTCACCGTGCAGTACCCGGAGGAATCGCTGCCGCCCCCCGAGAACGCCCGCAACTTCCCGTTCCTGGTCTATGACGAGGACCCCGACAAGGGGCTGCGGTGCGTGGCCTGCAAGATTTGCGAGAAGGAATGCCCGCCGCAGTGCATCTACATCGTCGCCGAGCGGGACGAGAAAGGGAAGGTGCTGAAGCGCCCGCGGATTTTCGACATCGACATCTCGGTGTGCATGAACTGCCAGATCTGCGCAGAGGTGTGCCCGTTCGACGCCATCAAGATGGACACCGAGTTCGAGCTGAGCCGCTACGAGCGGTTTGGCGCGCTGCTTTTGCACAAGCAGGACCTGGCCAAGTCCAACGAGTATTACCGGCGCATCCACCCGACCGAGGCCGCCGAGGTGGATGCGCGCCTGGCTGAGGATCGGGCCCGGCAGCAGGCCAAGGCCGCCGCCGCCAAGGCGGCCGCCGCTTCGCCCGCCGGCGCGCCCGCTCCCGCCGCGGACAAAACCCCATGACTGCCGCAAGCATCGACCAGGTCTTTGTGAACGCCAAGCAGGCGCTGCTGAGCCTGTTGCCGGAGACGCTGCGGCCGGGGCTCTCGATGGCGATCAACGCGGCAGCCATTCTCGGGACGTTCGCGCTGCTCTTCGCCGTGGCCACGCTCCTGGAACGCAAAGGGCTGGGGCGCATCCAAAACCGCTACGGGCCGAACCGGGTGGGGCCTTTCGGCGTTCTCCAGCCCGTGGCCGACGGGCTCAAGATGCTGATCAAGGAGGACATTTTGCCGCGGCAGGCCGACCGGGTGGTGCATTTTCTGGCGCCGATCGCGCTGGTGCTCTCGGTGTTGCTCGCCTACGCGGTGCTGCCGTTCGGGCGCAACATGGCCCCGATCGACCTGGACGCCGGGGTGCTGTATTTCTTTGCCGCCAGCGCCGCCACCGAGCTGGGCGTGTTCATGGCCGGGTGGGCCAGCCGCAGCAAATACTCCCTCCTGGGCGCGATGCGCGGCATCGCCCAGATGATCAGCTACGAGCTGCCGCTGGTGCTCTCGACCCTCGGCGTGATCATGGTCACCGGGTCGCTCTCGCTGGTCGAGATCGCCGAGCGCCAGGCCCCGCCGGCAGGCGCGATCCTGGGCCGCTGGTTCGTGTTCACCCCCTGGGGGCTGGCCGGCTTCCTCCTGTTCATGACCGCCGCGGTCGCCGAGGCCAACCGCGCGCCCTTCGACCTCCCCGAGGGCGAATCCGAGATCATCGCCGGGCACATGGTCGAATACTCGGGCTTCAAGTACGCGCTCTTCTTCATGGGAGAATACCTGGGCATGTTCGCCGCCAGCGGTCTGGCCATCACCCTGTTCCTGGGCGGCTACCATGCGCCGTTCGCCTTCCTGGGCTGGGCGCCGTCCTGGTTCTGGTTCTTCGCCAAGCTGCTGGCGTTGCTGGCCGTGTTCATCTGGCTGCGCGGCACGCTGCCGCGGCTGCGCCAGGACCAGTTGATGAACTTCGCCTGGAAATGGCTGCTGCCCATGAGCCTGGTCAACCTGGTCGCCGCCGGAGTCTGGAGCTACTCGGCTGCGTGGACCCTGCCCGGGGCGGGCTTCGTGCGCTGGGCTTCGTGCGCCGGCCTGCTGATCCTGCCGGCCCTCTGGCTGAGCCGCGGCTGGAGGGCGCGCGTCGGCCCGCGCGTTTATCGCTATGCCTGAACCCGCGCCATGAATCCCGTCTTCTTCATCCTGGCGGTCGTCACCCTGGCCGGCGCGCTCGGGGCGGTGGCCTTGCGCAACATGGTCCATTGCGCGCTCTGCCTGGCGGTGACCTTCATCGGGATCGCCGCGCTGTTCCTGCACCAGGGCGCGCAGTTCGCGGGGCTGGTCCAGGTGCTCGTCTATGTGGGCGCGGTGGCCGTGCTGATTGTCTTTGCGATCCTGCTGACGCGAAGCGGGGACGCGCGGAAAGGCGTGGCCGTCTTCAGCCGCTCGTGGAAAACGGGCTTGCTGACCGCCGCCGCCACGCTGGCCACCTTGGTGGCGGCCATTGTCAACAGCCCCGGGCTGTTGCGCGAGGCCCCGCGCGCGCCGGAGTTGAGCGTGCGCCAGATCGGGCTGGACCTGATGAGCCAGTGGCTGTTGCCGCTCGAAATCCTTGGCCTGCTGCTCACCGCCACCATGATCGGCGCGGTCATCCTGGCCATGCCGGAAAAACCCTCGGGCGAACCCGCGCCCGGCCCGGAGAAAGGAGCGCGGCCATGACTCCCCTGCCCTATTGGCTGATCCTCTCCTCGATTCTCTTTGCCATCGGCCTGGCCGGCTGCCTCGTCCGCCGCAATGCCATCATGGTGCTGATCGGCATCGAACTCATGCTCAACGCCGCCAACCTCAATTTTATCGCGTTCTGGCGTTACGGATCCGGGGCGGAGGCGGCGCATGGAATCATGTTCGTCCTGTTCGCCATTGCCATCGCCGCCGCCGAGACCGCCGTAGGCCTGGCCCTGGTCATCGCGCTCTACCGCCTGCGCCGCACCGTCCAGGTGGACGAAGCCGATGCCTTGAAGGCGGACGACAAACCCCGTTGAGCGGCGAAACCATGCGCACTGTCATCGAAATGGTCTGGATCGTCCCGGTGCTGCCGCTGCTGGCGGCGGGGGTGAGCGCGCTCCTGCCCCGCCAACGGCGCCGCACCGCCGCCGCCCTGGCCATCGGGGCCATGGCCGCCGGGTTCCTGCTTTCGTGCGTGGCTTTCGCGGCCACGCTGCAGCCCGCAGCCCCAGGCGCGCCCTTCCGGCTGGTGCGCAACTTCGAGTGGCTCCAATTCGGCTCGGCCTCACTCGCGCTGGGCTGGGTGCTGGACCCGCTCTCGGCCGGCATGCTGGTGATGGTGACCCTGGTGGGCGCACTGATCTTCATCTACAGCCTGGGCTACATGGCCCACGATCCCAATTTCACCCGCTTCTTCTGTTTCCTGGCTTTCTTCGCTTCGGCCATGCTGGGCCTGGTCATCGCCAACAGCCTGCTCCTGCTGTTCATCTGCTGGGAGCTTGTCGGGCTGGCGTCCTATCTCCTGATCGGATTCTGGTTCCACAAACCCAGCGCCGCCGCCGCCGCCCGAAAGGCCTTCATCGTCACCCGGATCGGCGACCTGGGCCTGCTGCTGGGCATGGTCTGGCTCTACCGGGAAACGGGTTCGCTGCTCTTCTATGACCAGGGCCAGGGCTGCCTGGAGCAGGCCGCCCTCTCGAAGCTCGTGGTCTCGACCACCCTCGGCGGCCTGGCCTTGAGCAGCGCCATCGGCCTGCTGCTCTTTTGCGGCGCAGCCGGCAAGTCGGGCCAACTGCCGCTGCACGTCTGGCTGCCCGACGCCATGGAAGGCCCCACCCCGGTCAGCGCGCTGATCCACGCCGCGACCATGGTGGCGGCGGGCGTGTTCCTGGTAGCCAGGGTTTATCCGCTCATGCAAGCGGTTCCGTCTGGCGCGGCGCAGGTTTCGACGGCCCTCCAGGTGGTGACCTGGATCGGCGCGTGCACCGCGATCTTTGCCGCGCTGATTGCAGTCGCCCAAAACGACATCAAACGCATCCTGGCTTATTCGACGGTCTCGCAGCTCGGCTACATGATGATGGGCTTGGGCGTGGGAGGCGTGGCGGTGGGGATGTTCCACCTGATGACGCACGCGTTCTTCAAGGCGCTGCTGTTCCTCGGGGCCGGCTCGGTCATCCATGGCTGCCATGAGCAGCAGGACATCCGTCACATGGGCGGGCTGCGCCGGCTCATGCCCGTGACCTTCGCCGCCTACGCCGTGGGCATGATGGCACTGGCCGGCGTGCCGCTGCTCTTCTCGGGCTTCTGGAGCAAGGACGCCATCCTGCACGCCGCCCATCTCTGGCCGCTCTCGAAAGGCCCGTTCGTGCTGGGAGCGGCGGGCGCGCTCCTGACCGCGTTCTACATGACCCGCCAGATGTGCCTGGTGTTCTTCGGGCCAAATCGAGCCGCTCACGCGTCAGCCGCCGGCGGGCATGTCTCCGCTCAACCGCACGAGAGCCCGGCCGTGATGACCGTCCCGCTTCTGATCCTGGCCGTGTTCGCCGTGGGTTTGGGTTTCCTGGGCTCGCCGGCCTGGCCGTGGTTCCAAGGCTGGCTGGAGGGCTCGACGACGCATTTCCAGGCGGGACACCTTTCCGAGGCGCTCCCCACGATGCTGCTCTCGGCCCTGATCGTCGCCGCGGGCATGGCCGCCGGCTGGTGGCTCTACGGCCGCGCGCCCCGCCAATCGCCCCGCGAAGCGGACGCCCTCCAGCGCCTCCAACCCGGCCTTTACTCGATCCTGGCCGGCCGGTTCTTCGTGGACGAGTTCTATGCGGCCACGGTGGTGCGGCTCAACGCCGGCGCGGCCCTGCTGAGCGATTTCCTCGACCGCTGGGTCTGGGGCGGGCTAGTCAGGCTCACGGCCTGGCTCACCGGCCAGTTCTCGGAGATAGCCCGCATGGCCGATGAGTTTCTCGTCAACGGCGGCTTCGACCTGGGCTGCGGGCGCCTGAGACGGGGCGGCCGGTTCTTCTCGGGTTTGCAGGACGGCCAGATTCAACACTACCTCTCGGTCATCGGACTGGCGCTGGCCGCCCTGGTGCTGTGGCTGGTCTGGGGAGGCGCGCTATGACCGGCTGGCCTTTTCTCACCGCGCTCACGCTCACGCCCTTGGCGGGCGGACTCGTCACGCTCTTTGCCTGCCGCCACTGCGCCACGACGGCGCGCCGCGTGGCCATCGGCTTCGGCCTCGCGGCCCTGCTGCAAGCGCTCGCGCTCCTGGCGCTGTTCGATCCCGCTTCGCCCCGAATGCAGTTCCCCGAGGAACACCGCTGGATTCCGGGGCTCAACGTGCATTACGCGCTGGGTGTGGACGGCCTGGGCTTTCTGATGGTCCTGCTGGCGGCGTTCGTCGTGCCCATGGCGCAGTTCCTGGCGCGCGACATCCCGGACCGGCCCCATGTCTTTCACGGCCTGGTGCTCCTCCTCCAGGCGGGGCTGTTCGGCGCCTTCACCGCCCTGAATTTCTTCCACTGGTTCATCTTCTGGGAGCTGAGCCTCATCCCGGCCTACTTCCTGATCAAGCTGTGGGGCGGGCGCGACCGGATGGCGGCGGCCACACAGTTCTTCGTTTATACCCTGGTGGGCAGCGTGACCCTGCTGCTGGGTTTCCAGGCCATTTACCTGGCCACAAGCAGCTTCGATTTCCAGGTGCTCGGCCGGATGGGCGGGACCGGCGAACTGGCCCGCGAACTGGGCCGGCTGCATCTCGGCCCGATCACCGGCCCGAACCTGGTCCTCGTCGTTTTCGCGGCTGTCCTGCTCGGGTTCGCGGTCAAGATCCCGCTTGTGCCCTTCCACACCTGGCTGCCCTCCGCCTACGCCGAAGCCCCCACCAGCGTCACCCTGATCCTCACCGGGGCCATGTCCAAGATGGGCCTCTACGGCTTGCTGCGGATCGTCCTGCCGTTCTTTCCGGACCAGATGCGCGAGGCGCTCACCCCCCTGCTCTGGCTGGCCCTGGGGACGATCGTGCTTTCGGCCTGCGCCGCCTTCGCCCAGAAGGACCTCAAGCGGATGCTGGCTTACTCGTCCGTCAACCATCTCGGCTATTGCCTGCTCGGGGCCTTTGCCCTGGTGCAGCCCACCGGCGCGGAAGCCCGCTGGGCCCTTGAACGGTCGGCCGCCCTCAGCGGCGTGCTCCTGCAGATGTTCAACCATGGCATCACTGCCGCGGCGCTGTTCTGCTTTGTCGGCTTCATCGAGCGGCGCTCCGGCGGCGCCCGCGGTCTGGACGACTTCGGCGGCTTGCGCCAGGCGGCCCCGGTGCTGGCCGGCCTGATGGGCATCGCCACTTTTGCCTCGATCGGCTTGCCCGGCCTTAACGGCTTTGTGGGCGAGTTCCTCATCTTCAAGGGCGTGTTCGGCCTGACGCCCTGGGCCGCGGCGGTGGCCACGCTGGGTCTGCTGGTGACGGCGGTGTTCCTGCTCACTTTCATGCTGCGCGTGTTCCACGGCCCCCTGGACGACCGCTGGAAGGCGTTCCCGGACCTGTCGGTTTCCGAGCGGCTGATCGTACTGCCCGCGGTGGGACTGATGTTCCTGTTGGGCCTGTGGCCGCGGATCGTGCTCGACCTGCTCAACACCACCGTGGTCCAGATGGCCAGTTGGGCCGCCAAGTAAACCGGCCCCGGCATCCCCCCTGCCCCCGCAACTTCCCCACCCCTCCG
>JAKLEJ010000220.1 GCA_022711695.1 Verrucomicrobiota bacterium
GCGCGCTCCGGCTTCGTCCATCACGTCGATGGCCTTGTCCGGCAGAAAACGGTCGGTGATGTAGCGGTCCGAAAGCCGCACCGAGGCTTCGATGGCCGGATCGGTGAACTCGGCCTTGTGATGGTCCTCGTACTTTGGGCGAAGCCCCTTGAGAATGAGGACGGCCTCCTCGACCGACGGGGCCTCGACTTTGACCGATTGGAAGCGGCGCTCCAGCGCCGCGTCCTTCTCGATGTACTTGCGGTATTCGGTGAGGGTGGTGGCGCCGATGCACTGAAGTTCGCCGCGGCTCAGGGCCGGCTTGATGATGTTCGAGGCGTCCATGGTGCCTTCGGCCGAGCCCGCTCCCACGATCGTATGCAGCTCGTCGATGAAAAGGATGATGTTCTTCGAGCGCCGAATCTCGTCCATCACCGCCTTGATGCGCTCCTCGAACTGGCCGCGGTACTTGGTGCCGGCGACCATCAGCGCCAGGTCCAGGGTGATCAGGCGCCGGTCGCGCAGCAGCTCGGGCACGTTGCCCCGGGCGATTTCCTGGGCCAGCCCCTCGACAATCGCGGTCTTGCCCACGCCAGCCTCGCCCAGCAGCACCGGGTTGTTCTTCGTGCGCCGGCACAGAATCTGCGTCACCCGTTCGATCTCCGCAAGGCGGCCGATCACCGGGTCCATCTCCCCCTTGCGGGCGATCTCCGTCAGGTCCCGGCCAAACGCCCGCAGCGCCGGGGTCTTCACCTCGCCCTTCTTCTCGGGGGCTTTCTCGCCGCTTTCGGGGATGGCGGGGGATTCCTCCGCGGCCACATTGGGGTCCAGTTCCTTGAGGATCTCCTGGCGGGCCTGCTCGATGTCGATGTCCAGGTTCTTCAGCACTCGCGCCGCCACCCCGTCCCCCTCCCGCAGCAGCCCCAGGAGGATGTGCTCGGTGCCCACGTAGGTGTGATGGAGGTTCTTGGCCTCCTTGGCCGCCAACTGCAGCACTTTCTTGACCCGCGGCGTGTAGGGAACGGTGCCCAGCATCTTTTGGTCCGGGCCGGTTCCGACCTGCTTCTCGACTTCCAGCCGCACCGTCTCGAGGTCCAGCCCCATCTTCTGCAGGACGCTCACCGCCACCCCCTGGCCCAGCTTGATCAGGCCCAGCAGCAGGTGTTCCGTGCCGACAAAGTTGTGATTGAACCGGTCGGCTTCCTTCCGCGCCAGGGCCAGCACCTGCTGCGCGCGCGGGGTGAAGTTGCTCAAATTCTCTTCGCTCATATTCCAACAAGAACTTGCTAGGCTTCGGCCTGTTTGTCCAGCGCGGACCCGCTCCGCGGCGGCGGGACCGTCGGCCGCTTGATCGCGCGGAGCCTGTCCCGCAGCAGATCGGCCCGGGCCACGTCCCGTTGCTCGGCGTCCAGCTTTCCGGCCGCCTCCTTCTGGATGTGGGCGGGCTGGGTGACGATGAACAGCTCGTCCGCCAGGCAGCGATCCAGATCGGGAAACATCCCCAGGTCCGATCCCAGCTTCATGAATGAAAGCAGGTTGAGAGTCTCCTTGGAGGAAATGCTGTGGGCGTTGGCCACGATGCCGTAGGCGCGTCCGATCTGGTTGAGGACCATTTTGGGCTTCTTCTCGAGGAGCATCTGGCGGGCGTTCTCCTCGTGCTCGATCAGTTGGCCGACCACCTTGCTGAGGCGCTCCACAATCTCGGCCTCGGCCTCGCCGAGGGTCATCTGGTTGGAAACCTGGAAGACGTTGCCCAGGGCCTCGGTGCCCTCGCCGTAGAGCCCGCGCACCGCCAGCCCCAGTTTGTTCACCGCCTGGATGATCGGGTTGATCTGCTCCGCCAGCACCAGCCCGGGCAGATGCAGCATGGCGCTCACCCGGATGCCCGTCCCCAGGTTGGTGGGGCAGGCCGTCAGGTAGCCCAGTTTCGGGCTGAAGGCGTAGTCGAGCTTCTTCTCCAGCCGCGAGTCCACCCCGTCGATCTCGCTCCAGGCCTGGCGAATCTGCAGGCCCGGCAGCAGCACCTGGATGCGCAGATGGTCCTCCTCGTTGATCATCACGCACAGCCGCTCGTCCTTGGCCAGGACCAGGCCGCTGCCCGCCCCTTTCGCCGCGTGCTCGCGGCTGACCAGGTGCCGCTCCACCAGGATCTGCTTGTCCAGCGCCGGCAGGTTGTCCATCGACTCCGAATAACACGCCGCCATCTCCGGCAGGGCTTCGACCGTGGGGCGGATCAGCTCATAGGCTCGAATCCGCTCCGGCTTCTTGGCCCAGCCCGGAAACGCAGTCGCGCGCAGGTTCCGAGCCAGCCGCACCCGGCTGGAAAGGACAATGCCCTGGGCCGGCCCGATGCGGCGGGCGGTCTCGGCCGGCGACATCAGAAAATCGCAAATGTTCATGGCGCCATTTCCGTCAGCTTGGTCCGGGCGGCTTTGAGTTCGTCGCGCAGTTGCGCGGCCTGCTCGAAATCCTCGTCGGCCACGGCTCGATCGAGCTTCTTCTGCAAGCCGGAAATCCGCTCGCGCAACCCCTGCGAGCCCCGCTGCGAGACGGGGGTTTTGCCCTTGTGCCGCGTGCCCTTGTGCATGCTCTTGAGCAGCGCTTCAAGCCCCTCATAGAAAGTCTCATAACACTGGGCGCAGCCCAGTCGCCCGGCCTTCTTGAAGTCGGCCTGGGTGAACCCGCATTGCGGACACCGCAGCTCCGCGCCGCCAGAGGACTCTTCCGTTTCCTGCGAAACCCCCAGCCCCACCAGCATGTCCGCCAGCGAGAATGACGACGGATCGTTCACGCCCTTTTCTTTGGCGCAATCCTCGCACAAGTCCACTTTCTGCATCTTCTCCCCATCGATTTGGGTGAGGTGGACTGTGGCTTCCTTTTGCTTGCAGACGCAACACAGCATAGTTTCCTGTTCTATATCGGTCCAACCGTCGTCCGAGTCAAGGACCACTGAACTTCCCGATTCCGCGGACAGCCTGCCTGGCCACGACGGCCTCGGGCTTTGGCGGACGCGCAGGCGTCGGCTGGCGCGCACCGCGCAGATTCAAACGGCCGGGGCGGAACCCGGGCGGCGCCCGATCGGCGCGGAATTGGCGTAGCGCCGCCGCCCCGGGGCAGGCGGAAGCCGACACTTCCTTGGTCGCGGACTCGGGAGATGCCTCGATCCTCGCCTGGCCGAAATCCGCAGGGGGAAGCTCGGATCAGGGTTCGGGCTCGAGCGGCGGCAGATAGCCGTATTTTTTCCCCAGCGCCAGGGACGTCTTGAGCGGCTTGATGCCGCCGGTGCAGGTGGGATGCGACAGGCAGGCTGCTGCCAGGCACACGGCGGTCTCCAGGCTGCGCGGCAGTTCCCATTGCTCGTGCAAGCCCAGCAGCATGCCCGCGGCAAAGGCGTCGCCCGCCCCGGCTGTGCCCTGGATCTGCTTGTCCGGCAGATTCACCGACGACCGCCAGAAATCCTCGCCCTTGCGGGTGCGCGCAAAACCGCCCTCGGGGAAGTGAATCACCACCAGGTCCCGCACGCCCAGTTGCAGCATCGCTCCGGCGGCATGCCGCAGCGCCACCGTGTCGATCCGCCCATCGGCCCCGCGGGTTTTGAACCCGGCGATCTTGCCCGCTTCCAGCTCGTTCACGATGAGATAATCGACGTATTTCAGGGCCGGGGAGACGACCGTCTTGAAGCGGTCGCTATCCTCGCTGACCACGTCCACGCTCGTTCTCAGGCCGGCCTCCTGGGCTGCCGCCAGAAGTCGCGCCGACTTCACCCCGAACCGGGCGTCCGGCTCGTCCAGGGCGTCGAGCAGCAGCAGGTAGCCCAGGTGCAGAATGCGCGCCCGGGTCTTCGAGAAATCCAGGCCCTCGCCTTTCCAGAGCGCATTCGCCCCCCGGCAATGAAAGAAGGTGCGGCGTCCGTTTCCTTTCTCGGTCATCACATCCGTGTAGGACGTCGAGGCCTTGCCGGTCTTGCTCAGCCAGCGCGTGTCGATCTTGTGCTTTCTGCAATCGTCGAGGATGGACTGCCCGTCGGCGTCGTTGCCCACCAGCCCGGCGGCCAGCAGGGGAAACGGGGCGCCGGACTTGGCCAGGTCGATCGCGACATTGTAGGGCGCGCCGCCCGTCCCTTGGGATTGTCCCAGGATGTTGGCCAGTTGCTCCCGTTGCGGCCAGACATCGATGGTCTTGACGTGGTCGATGATCCAATTGCCGGCGACCATCAGTCCCCGGCCTGCCGAAGTGCTTCTACCTTTCATGGGCCATGCGTGTTTGGCTGCGCCTCCGAAACGCTCTCGGATCATGCTGACGGAAAGCCGTGTAGAGGATCACAGTAGCCCTATTTAGCAACAGAAGCCATGCTCTGGGCAAGCCTTAAATCGAGCCAGGGGCCGGCTCGGCCGCCGCCGCGCTTCCTCCCTTGGGGAGCGCCCCCGTTTCTCCCGGCCAGCGAGGCGTCACGAAGGGGGCGCTAGAGGATGTTCGCCGCCAGTTCGGCCAGCTCGGAGCGCTCGCCTTTCTGGAGCTCGATGTGGGCGGCAATGCCATGCTCGCGGAAGCGGCTGACGATGAAGTTGAAGCCGTTGGAGGAGGAATCGATGTAAGGATTGTCGATCTGGTAGGGATCGCCGGTGAAGACGATCTTGGTGCCGGGGCCGGCCCGGGTGATGATGGTCTTGGCTTCGAGCGGGGTGAGGTTCTGCGCTTCGTCGATCACCATGAACTGGTTGGCGATGCTGCGCCCGCGGATGTAGCTCAAGGCCTCCACCACGATGTTGCCCGAGCGCATCAGGTCGGCGCTGCGGCGGTGCTCGTGGCCCATGTTCAGGTCGCTGAGCAGCTCCAGGGCGTCATGAATGGGCTGCATCCATGGATTGAGTTTTTCCTCGAGGGTGCCGGGCAGAAAGCCGATCTCCTTGCCCACGCTGACCGTGGGCCGGGCCACGACCAGGCGCCGGTACTCCCGGTCCACCGTGGTGCGCTTGAGCCCCGCGGCCATGGCCAGCAGGGTTTTGCCCGTGCCCGCCTTGCCCATCAGCGTGACCAGCTTGATCCGGTCGTCCAGCAGCGCGTCGAAGGCGAAATGCTGCTCGCGGTTGCGCGGTTTGATGCCCCACACCCCCTCGCGAGCGTCGATCACCGGCACGAGTTTGCCGCCCGCAGGGGCCACCTTGCACAGGGCGGTGCGCTTGGGATTGCCCTCCTCGATCAGGGTGCAGTACTCGCACGGAAAGTAGCGGCCCGCCGCGCGCGGCGGCAGCTCCAGCTCGTCCGCGGTTCGAAACTCGTTCATCGTCGCCGCCGGCACCGTCAGCTCGAACATCCCCGTGTAGAGGTCGGTGATGAAGACCCGGTCGGTCTCGTAATCCTCGGCGGGCAGACCCAGGGCGTCGGCCTTGATGCGCAGGTTGATGTCCTTGGTCACGAGGATGGTGGGCCGGCCCTCGCTGCTCTTCTGCGCCGCCAGGGCTTGCGCGATGATCCGGTTGTCCACGTTGCCGCCGTTGCCGGCATGGCCGTTCTCGGGCTTGATCAGAATGCGCAGGCTTCCGCCGTTGGGCAGGCTCATTCCCTCGCTCAGCCGGCCCTTGCCCCGCAGCCCGTCGAGCATGCGCGAGACCGTGCGCGCGTTTTGCCCCAGCTCGGTCCCTTCGCGCTTGAAGTGGTCAATCTCCTCCAGCACTTCGATCGGCAGCAGGACGTGGTTCTCCTGGAAGCTCAGCAGCGAGGTGGGATCGTGCAGCAGGACGTTGGTGTCGAGAACGTAGTTTTTCACGGGGACAGGGCTGGCGGTCACAGGGTTGTGGGCGCGGTTTGGCGGATCGAGCGCATGCGGGCGTGCCAGCGGCGCAGGCGGGGATGAACGCCGGGCAGACGGTGGCGCCCGGTGTAGAGCAGGGCCCCCAGCATTCCATAAAGATCGAAATCGACGAAATAGGGCCGGTTTCCGAGCAGGAACCGATGCGCGCCCAGCATCTGCTCGAACGGCAGGAGGCGGCGGGCCAGCTCGCTTCGCAGGAAGCCCTGTTCCTGGCGCCAGCGCTCGATGCAGCCCTGGCCGAACTTGCGCTCCTTGTGCCGGAGGTAGTCGAGTTGCTCGCCCGCCGGCACAAACTGCCGGTAATAGATGTCGTTCAGCCGAAAGGCGATCTCCTCGATGCGGGTCTCGATGACCGGCCAGAGCAGGTCCTGCAGCCCGGCCAGCGCGGGCGGAAAGAGGCCCAGTCCGAAGCGGTCGTCGAGGTACTTGGCGATGACCTGGGAATCCTCCGCCGTTTCGAAGACCACCGTCCGGCCGTCGCGCAGCACCGGCACCTGGTAGTATCGCTGCCGGCTTAGCTTCCAGACCAGCGAGCGG
>JAKLEJ010000221.1 GCA_022711695.1 Verrucomicrobiota bacterium
CGGGCGGCGGCGCTGGCAGCCGCAATCCTCTGGCCGGCGCTCCCGCGAGCCTCGGCCTTCAGCGCTGAGGGACAGGCTCCTCCTGGCGACTCGTCCCAAAAAGTCGGAAATCCTATCCCGCCTCGGTTCCGGGTGACTCCGCTGCCGGGACAGGCGGAGTGTGTGTTCTCGCTCTACGGCACGCCGGCGGGGTTGGAGCCTCTGCAGGGGTTGGTGCAGACGATGCGCGAGCAGTCGCTCGGCAATGGATTCGATCCCGGTCCGACGCCCACGCCTGCCGCAAAGCCCCTGTTCGACTATCTCGCCAGCGTGGGTTGGCCGCTGATCTGCTATCCCGGGCGCCCGGACATGCAGATCCAGGGCGGGCGCTGCGCGCTCGGGGCGGAGAACGCGCGCGCGCTGGCGTCCATGGACCAGGCCGGCGTCTTCACCGCCGTTCAACTGGGCGAGTGGGGCTACTATTTCCACAATCTCTCGCCGAACGAGCCCTGGTGGCGCGAGGTGTATGGGAAGGACTTCGATCGGTTCAAGCACTTGATGAAACCGCCCGGGCTGGCTGGCTACGACCGCCGACCCGCCACCCGCCAGGAGTGTTACAACGCGATTCGCGGCTACTTCAAGAGCCGGAGCGCCGACCTGCTGGACCGCGTGATCAGCGTCACCGGCCACTCGCACTACGAGGCGTATGCAGGGGGATGGGGCGCGCGCTGCATCGGGCTGGAATTGGGCGAAAACATCGCCTTCACCCAGTCCAAGATCGCGTTCGCGCGGGGGGCGTCCCGGCAATGGCGGCTCCCATGGTCGGCGCAGGTCAGCCCGTGGTTCTCGGGCGCCTGCACGACCAGCGGCCCCTTGCGCCGCGAGGCCGGAGGCGCGCGAGGGTTGGACGCCGGGCACTCGCTCAGCTTCTACGAGCGGATGTGGCTGCACGCCTGGTTCGCGGGCGCGGCGATGGTGACGCCTGAGAACAGCATCGCCATCTTCTTTGACAAGGCGGCCGCGCCCTGGACCCTGACCGCGCATGGGCGCAAGGCGGCCGAGGTGTTTCGGTTCATGCGAGCGCACGATCGCGGCGCTCCCTACACGCCCGTGGCGGTGGTGCTCGACCACCTCGCAGGCTACAACGCTTACATGGACAAGCCGTGGGGGATTCTCGAACCCACCGCGGGCGACCGACAGGCCCGCGACCTCTTCGACCGCCAGCTCTTTCCCGGCAGCGATCACATCCACCATCGTCCGGATGCCGCCAACCCCGAGTCCAGCTACCTGCGGCCGACTCCCTGCGGCGAGATCTTCGATGTGCAGTTGACCAGCGCTTCGGCGGAAATGCTGGCCAGCTACCCGGCGCTGTTGCTCGTGGGCGATATTGAGTTCGATGAAAACCTTGTGGGCAAGCTCGACCTGGCGCTTTCGAGAGGCAGCCGGGTGCTGCTGTCGGCGTCTCACCAGGCCGCCCTGGGCGCCAGGTTTGCCGCGCTGCTCCGCCGGCCCGGCGTCGAGGTTTTGGAGGCCTGGACCAACCCCGCCACGGGCCGCCCCGCGGCCATCTCCGATGCGCGCCTGCAAAGGCTCGCGCGGGAACTTCTTCCCGTGGAGGTCTCGGGCGATCCGATTCAGTACCAGGTCAACCGCACGGCCCGAGGCTGGGCTGCGGAACTTGTGAACAACGCGGGAGTCGCCAAGAGGCCGGACCAGCCTGCGAGCGTGGATGAGGGCGCAGTCGCGCGGGTGACGGTTCGCTCCAGGGTCCCATGCGCTTCGGCCGTGGAATGGCGAAACGGGCAGGCGCATGCCGCTGCGGGGGACGTTTCGCTGCGAGTCGGCCCTGGTCAGACCCTCTTTCTGGAGCTGATTGTCCCTTGACGTGCGCCGGCCGGAGCCTCCTTAGCCTGGGCGGCGGCTCGGCGGGCGCCGGGCAAGCCCCGCTCGCGAGCGGCATCGGCTGGCAAAGAGCGGCGTTTGGCGGGCTGAGCCGCATCAAGCAGCCGAGAGCGTCGCTTGCGTTTGGAGACTTTTCGTTTGCCGCCCTTCTTCGATCGGGTCTGTGGCTTGCCGGCTGGAGCCCGGCGCGACGGGCCTGCGCTGGGAGGCGCGACGGGCGCCGCTTCAATTTCCACACCGAAGATCTCGCTCAGGTTCGCGCTGGCCAGGGCGGCATCCGGAGCGGGCCCAGCGACAGGCGCGACGGCGCTGGCGCTGGCGGCGGTGATGAGTTCCTGCATGTCCACGCCGCGCAAGGTGAAGAACAGTTCTGGCTTCTCATCCAGGCGTGCGCCCACGCCGTAGAGCACGGCGGCGACATGCTTGCACATGTCGGCCCAGTCGGGACAGGAGCAGTCGAGCTGGATCTCTTGTGGCGAGGGGAAGAGGCCGGTGCCGTGCGCCGTGAGGTCGGCGAGGATTTCCTTGGAGAGACGGCCTTGGAGCAGGTCCAGTAAGTTGGTCACCTTGCCGGCGCAGCGGGCCTTGAATTCCTTCCAACGGTTCGCCGGCAACGTGCTGAAGCCGACCGCGATCTTGTAGAGGCTGGAACCTTGGACGAGCGCAGCGACTTTGCCGGCGCCGATCTCGAGGTCGATCACCGAACCGTTGCGCACGTAACTGCGTCCGCGGGGCAGACGGTTGGCGTAGTCGCTGTAGGATTCCAGATTGTCGCACCAGGCCTTGCCCCAGAAGGTGGTGGCGATGGCCCGGCCCGGCAGGAGGATGGGCGCCAGCGGTCGCCCCGCTCGCGAGGCCATCTTCTTGGCGGCCGCCTGGGCTTTGCGGCGGCGCTCGGCAACGGAAACATAGGGGCGAAAGGAGAACCAGGACATAAGGAGATGGGGATGAAGGGTGGGAGGGTCGAGGCGTTAGATTCTTGAGAGAGGTGTGAAGTTCATTCCGCGCTGGCGGCCTTGAGATCGAGGGCGACGAAGTTCAGCAGTTCCTCGTTGGACATCTCCGTGAGCAGCTTCTCGGCGCCACCGTCGGCGCCGAGGACGGCATCGGCCAGCGTCTGCTTCTCGCCGATCAGCGCGTCGATGCGCTCTTCGATCGTGCCGCGGCACACGAATTTGTGGACGAGCACGTTCCTCCGCTGCCCGATGCGGAAGGCGCGGTCGGTCGCCTGGTTCTCGACGGCGGGATTCCACCAGCGGTCGAAATGAATGACATGGCTGGCGGCGGTGAGGTTGAGGCCCGTGCCGCCAGCCTTGAGCGAGAGCACGAAGAACGGCGGGCCGTCGTCGCGCTGGAACGCGGAGACGAGCTGCTGCCGTTCCTTGACCGGTGTGGCGCCGTGCAGGACGAGGCCGGCGCGCCCAAACACCTCGCCGAGGCGCGCGGCCAGCGGACCCGTCATCTCGCGAAACTGGGTGAAGACCAGCGCCTTTTCCTGGCGCGAGGCGATCTCGTCGGCCAGCTCGGCCAGGCGCTGGCACTTGCCGCTGTCCTCGGGCGCAAACGCGCCGTCGCCCCGCCAATGACTGGGATGATTGCAGATTTGCTTGAAACGCATGAGGAAGGCGAGCACGAGCCCGCGGCGTTGGATGCCCTCGTCCAGCGTCTCCAACTTCTCGGCCAATTCGGCGACGCTCCGCTCGTAAAGGGCCGCCTGCTTCCTGGCGAGCGGGCACCAGGCGGTGAGTTCCGTCTTGTCCGGCAGATCGGCGATGATGCGGCGGTCCGTCTTCAGACGGCGCAGAAGGTAAGGGCGGACGAGTTGACGCAACGGGGCGAAGTTCGGCGGTTCGGCGCTCTGGAGCGTCTTTACGTAATGACTGAAGTCGGGCGCGCTGCCGAGCAGGCCGGGATTGAGAAAATCGTAGAGCGACCAGAGGTCGCCGAGACGGTTTTCGACCGGCGTGCCGCTGAGGGCGATGCGGGCGCGGGCGCGCAGCCGCTTGAGGGCGCGGGTCTGCTTGGCGCCGGGGTTCTTGATGGCCTGGGCCTCGTCGAGCACCAGCAGCCGCCAGGGCCGCTCCGCCAGCCAGCCCAGCCGCGCGACCTGGCCGTAGGTGGTCAGCACGAGATCCTTTCCGGCGAGGAACGTCTCCGCGGTGGCGGCCTGACGCCAATCGGCCGAACCGGGTTCGGACGGATGCGCGAAGCCGATGCGCAACGAGGGCGCAAAGCGGAGGATTTCGTTCTTCCAGTTGGCGAGCAACGACGCGGGGGCGATGAGCAGCGAGGGGTGATCGTCATCGGACGGGGTTTGAGCGGAGGAACCCCGGCGTGTTGGCGTCGAAATGCCGCCGCCTGGCTGGGGCGGGACCGGGCGGGGGCTGTGCTTCAATTGCAGCAGCAGCGCCAGCACCTGGATAGTCTTCCCGAGGCCCATGTCATCCGCCAGGCAGGCGCCGAGACCGAGGCTTTGCAGAAACCACAGCCATTTCACCCCGGCCGCCTGGTAGGGTCGCAGCGTCGCCTGAAGATGGGCGTTGGGATTGAAGTCCGCCGCCCCGTCCGGTTGGCGCAGCGTCTCCAGCATTTCACGCAGCCAGCCGCCGGCGACCACTTCGCTCCAATCGGCGGCGGCCGCGTCGGCCTCCTCGACGGAGTCCGCCCCCAGCTTCACGCCCGCCAGCAGCCGCATGGCTTCGAGGAAGGGAATTCCCTCGCCCGCCGCGCCCGCCTGGACGCGCTGCCAGTGCGTCAAGACGGCGCGGAGTCTCTCGCGATCCACCTCCACCCACTGGCCGCGCAACGAGACCAGCCCGCTCTGGGCGCTCAGCAAGCCCTGCCATTCCTCCGGCGTGAGCGTTTCGCCGCCGAGGGTCGTCTCCACCGAAAAGCGCAGCAGACTCTCGACGCCCAGGCCGGCGCCCAGGCGTTCGCCCAACCGCACGGTGACCTGCGGACGGACGCCGCGGCCGTTTTTCCACCAGTTCGGAATGCGCGTGACGATGCCGCTGGCTTCGAGCGCCGGCACTTCGAGCAGAAAGCGGTGGGCCTGGGCGGGCGACCACGCTTGCGGCTGAAACACGCGGCGGCTTTCCAGCAGCTCGCGCGTCCAGGCGCTGCGCTCGGCGGCCTGCCGGACAGGTTCCAGCAGAGACTGCAAGGCCCCCTGGTTTCGGGCGCCGGCGTATTCCTGAAGCGCCCGGGCCAGCGGCAGATGCACGGGCTTTTCCTGCGCCGACAACCGGTGCGTGTAAGTGGCCATGAAGGCGAAAGGCGTCTCCGGCGAGCGCTTGTTTTCGGCGAGATGAAACGTGACTTTTCCCAGCAAGTGCAGCGCGGGATTGATCTGTCCAAGCCAGGGCTTCACTCCGCCGGCCGCGGCCGCCTCCAGGCGGGCGGCGGCGTCCAACTCGCGCCAGAGGGCCGCGAATAGATCCGGCGAGGCATACTCCGCGCCCCGCATGGCGGGGATGCGCAGCGTCAGATCGAAGAACAAGCCGGCTGGCGGCGTGAGGTCGGCAGGGATCTGCCCCTCTGCCGCGGCAGGCGTGTGTGCCAGCGCGGTGAGATAAGCATCCGCAAACTCCCGCCAGAACGCGAGGCCCGCCGGACACATCTCCGCCTGGCGGCGCTGCGTCGCCAGCGCCAGAAGCCCGCGCGCCGACGATGCGGCAAACGCCGTCGCCAGGGCGGTCTCTTTGTCGGGCGCCATCGTGGCGGCGGGGTCCGCCGTCTCCACGAGCAGCAACCGACCGTGCGGGCTGAGCGCGATCTGATATGGCACGAAGACCCCATTTTCGGGGAACCCGGCAGAGGTGTCCACATCCAAAAAGCAGATGCGCCGCTGTGGGATCTGTTGGAAGCGGGGCAGGGGATGGCCGAAGTTCAACCGGGCAACCGCCTTGCGGACAAGGGCGCCGCAGGCATCGTATCGCTCCCGAATCGCCGGCCGGCGTAGTCCACAAACACGACCAGCCGCCGGCTGAGCGACCCTGCAATCGTCTGCTTGCCGGGGTGTCGTTCAATCTGCAATCCGGCCATATTTACTCCGGCCCTCGTGCGGTTCGTGGTGTAGTCGCGTCGTTCCGGAGGGCCTCACGATTCCAGCGCTCTGACGGAGGCCAGACAGAGGAGCTTGAGGAAAGTGTTCTTGTCTGGCTCGTCTTCATGTTCCACGTACGACAATGCGGCCTGGGTGTAGCCGGCGGCGCGTTTGTCATGGGCGGCAAACAAGTCGTTCCGGTAAGCCTTGAGTTGCGCGACCAGTTGCCTGCGGCGTTCCGCAGTGAAGATGCCTGCGGCCATGTCGCTCAGCACGGGATGGAGGGCGTTCACCAGAGTCTTCCCCACAGCCGGATCGGGAGCCGGGTCGCCGGGATCGGGCAGGTGTGGGCGCACGGTTTCGACGG
>JAKLEJ010000222.1 GCA_022711695.1 Verrucomicrobiota bacterium
CTCGGCGGATTTTCGCGAGGAACGCGGCCATGCCTACATGCTCGACGATCAGACTTACACCCTGCGGCAGCAGGTGGTGAAGCAGCCGGGGGCCTGCCTGCACTGCCATGCCTCCGTGTATGTCCCTTACAAGAAGCTGGGCGATGGCGACCTCATCAAGGGGTTCGAGAAGATGAACCAGATGCCTTTTGCCGAAGCCCGGAAGCTGGTGACGCACCCGGTGGCCTGCATCGATTGCCACGACCCCGCCAGCATGCAGTTGCGGGTCACCCGGCCCGGCTTCCTCGAGGGCATCCGCAACCTCAAAGCCTCTCAAGGCATCAAGGATTACGATGTCAACACCATGGCCTCGCGCCAGGAAATGCGCTCGTTTGTCTGCGGCCAATGCCACGTGGAATACTATTTCAAGGGTGCCGAGAAACGGTTGACCTACCCGTGGCACAAGGGGCTGAAGATCGAGCAGATTCTGGCCTACTACGACGAGGCGGGTTTCAAGGACTGGACGCACAAGGAAACCGGGGCGCCCGCGCTCAAGGCCCAGCATCCGGAATTCGAGCTGTGGAACCAGGGCATCCACGCCCGCTCGGGGGTGGCTTGCGCGGATTGTCACATGCCCTACCGCCGGGTGGGCGCGCACAAGATCAGCGACCATCACGTCCGCAGCCCGCTCCTCAACATCAGCCACGCCTGCCAGACCTGCCATCGGTGGCCCGAGACCGAGCTGAAGGCCCGCGCTGAAGCCATCCAGGAGCGGACCTTCGGCCTGCGCAACCTGGCCATGAACGCCCTCCTCGACCTGATCGGGGACCTCAAGGCGGCCCGGCAGGCCGGCCGAACCGAGAGCGCCCTCCAGCCCGCCCTGGACTTCCAGCGCAAGGCGCAGTTCTACCTGGATTTCATCGAGGCGGAAAACTCGATGGGGTTCCATGCGCCCCAGGAGGCCGCCCGCATCCTGGCCGAATCGATCGATTTCTCACGGCAGGGCCAGAACGCCGTGGGCAAACTCAAATGAGAAGGGAGGTGGGAGCCGTGTCGCGTGAGCAGATTCTGAAGCTGACGTCGATGTCTTCCTGCGCGGGTTGAGCGGCCAAGCTCGGCCAGATGGCTCTGGCCCAGGCTTTGCGCCAGCTCCCGCGGGTGACCGACCCCAAATTGCTGGTTGGGGCCGACACGGGAGACGATGCCGGAGTGTATCGTCTCGATCGTGAGCGCGCCCTGGTTTACACGGCGGATTTTCTCACGCCCGTGGTGGACGATCCTTTTGTCTTCGGGCGGATCGCCGCGGCCAACTCCATCTCGGACGTCTATGCCATGGGCGGTCGGCCGGTGTGCGCGCTAAACCTGGCCGGATTCCCCGACGAGAAAGCGCCCCCGGACGTGCTGGCGGAGGTGTTGTTGGGGGGGTGCCACACGCTGCGGAAGGCCGGGTGCCTGCTGATGGGCGGGCATACCATCCGGAACCCGGAACTGTTTTACGGCCTGAGCGTGATCGGCCTGGTCTCGCCGCGCCAGATGCTCACAAACGCCCGGGCCCGCCCGGGCGATCTCCTGGTGCTGACGAAGCCGCTGGGCACGGGCATCGTTTCCACCGGCATCAAGCGCGGCCTCACGCCGCCCGCCCTGGCGCGCAAGGCCGCCCGCGTCATGAGCGCCCTCAATTCTGTCGGTCCCCTGCTGGCCGAGGCGGGCCTGGTGAGAACCGCCACGGACGTGACCGGTTTTGGGCTGCTGGGACACCTGGGGATGATCTGCCGCGCGAGCCATGTGGGCGCGGAGGTCTGGGCCTCGGCGGCCCCGGCCCTCGGCAAGGGCGTGTTTGACCTGCTGGCGGCCGACTGCTTTCCAGCCGGCTCCCGGCAAAACCTGTTGGCGGCGGCCAAGTTGGTGGAATGGGCCGCGGATGTCGCCGAACCGCAACGGCGCCTGCTGGGGGACGCCCAAACCAGCGGCGGGCTGCTGCTAGCCGTGCCGCCGCGCCGCCTCCCGGCGGTGAGACGGTTGCTGGAAGATGCCCGCACTCCCTGTGCGGTGATCGTCGGACGCGTGATTCGCTCGGCCCGACCGCGCATTCTTGTGCAGGCAAGCCCGCCGGCAAGGCTCGATTCCTAGCTGTTGCGGGTGGCGCGGTCCTCCTCAGTTGTTGGTCGAGGGTGGGGGCTGAGGTTGCAGGGCGCGGGCCAGCGCCTGTTCGGCGGGCGCAAACCCCGGCGCCTGCCGGAGCACTTCGCGGAACTCCGCCATGGCGCTGTTAACCTTGCCCTCGGCCAGATAGGCGGTCCCGAGATTGTACCGAGCCTCCACGTAGTTGGTCTGCAGCCGCACCGCTTCCAGGTAATGCCGCAGCGCCTCCCGTGGACGCCCCTGGCGGGCCAGCAACGTTCCGAGGTTGTTGTGGATCGAGGCGTTCTCCGGATCTGCTTTCAAGGCGGCATTGAAATGGGTCAGGGCCTCGAGATGTTTGCCTTCCGCCATCAGCAGGTTGCCCAGGTTGTTGTGCGCGTCCGAATACTCGGGGAACATCTCGATCGCTCTGAGGTAGCTCTCTCGCGCCTCGTCCCGCCGGCCCATCTGGGCCAGGGTGTAGCCGCGGTTGAACACCAGGGTTTCGTCATCGGGCTTGAGTCGGATCGCGCGGTCATACAGCGCCAACGCCTCGGCCCAGTTCCTTCCGGCCACCTTGGCCGCCGCTTGATTCACGAGATCGTCGGCTGGCTCGTCGGCGGGGCGGGCCTTTGGCTGAACGGCCGCGGGGTTTGCGGCGGGCGCGGCGGTTCGGGGAGCGTTGGAAACCGAACCGCCCGCCGATGCGGCCGGCGTGCTGCGAGCGGATTTTTTCGCGGCGTCCGCCGCATCCGGAGTCGGCGTGGTGCGGGCGGCGTCTTTCAGTTTTGACAGGAAGGGCAGCGCCGCCAAGGCCAGGAGCCCCAGAATCAGCCACGGCAGGATTCGCGCCGGATTGCCCTTGCGGCGTTCCCGGCCGCCCCCCGGCGCCAACCGCGCCGGGCGCATCCGGCCCTTCTTGGGTTTGTGGCTCATGGCCGCCATTGTGCGCGGCTTCGGCCCGCGTTTCAATCTCGAATGGTCAGGGTGGATTTTGACTCTTGCTCCGGCCGGAGGCGGCTTTTACCCTGCCGAGCATGAATGTATTGGTCACGGGCGGGGCGGGCTACATCGGCTCGATCTGTGTCGAGCAACTGCTGGAGGCGGGGCACCAGGTTTTCGTGTTCGACAACCTGAGCGAAGGCCACCGGGGCGCGGTGGATCCTCGGGCCGTGTTCGTGCAGGGCTGCCTGAGCGACCCGGCCCGCATCCAGGAGGCCATCCGCGAGTCGCGCGCCGAAGCCATCGTCCATTTCGCCGCCTTCGCCCTGGTGGGGGAGTCCATGACCGACCCCGGCAAATATTTCCTGAACAACGTGGGCAACGGGACCAAGCTGCTCATGGCCGCGGTGGCCGGTGGCGTGCGCAAGTTCGTGTTCAGCTCCACCTGCGCCACCTACGGATTTCCGGACCGGATGCCGATGACGGAGGATCTGCCCCAAAAGCCCATCAATCCCTACGGCGAATCCAAGCTGATGTTCGAGCGGGTGTTGGAGTGGTTCGAAAAGCTGCACGGGCTGGAGTTCGTCGCCTTCCGCTATTTCAATGCCGCCGGGGCCACCGCCAAGTACGGCGAGCACCACAAGATCGAAACCCATCTCATCCCCAACGTGCTGAAGGTGGCCCTGGAACAGAAACCGCAGGTGGACATCTTCGGAACCGACTATCCGACTCCGGATGGCACGTGCATCCGGGACTACATTCATATTGTGGACCTGGCGGAGGCGCACATCCTGGCTTTGGCGCCCGGCAAACGCGGGTTCTTCAACCTGGGAAACGGCGACGGCTATTCGGTGCGGCAGGTGGTGCAGATGTGCGAGAAGGTGACGGGGCGCAAACTGCCGGTCGTGGAGAAGCCGCGGCGTCCGGGCGATCCGCCCCGCCTGGTCGCGGCCGCGGACAAAGCCCGGCGCGAGCTGGGTTGGAAACCGCGCTTGCCCGGGTTGGAGGAGATCGTCGCCAGCGCCTGGGAGTGGCACCGCCGCCATCCTCTGGGCTACACGGAATAGCCCTCCTCGATCCGGGACGCCGGTGGCCCCCGGTCCTCACTTTTCTTCCAGCAGCCGCACCGGCCCGAGCAACCCCGAGACCATCAGGGGCGTCTCGCGGGTGAGCTTTCGAATGTTGGTGCGCGTGAGGCGCTTCTCCGGCGGCAGCGATTGATCGCCGATGATGCGGTTGGGCCAGAAGTTCACCACTTCGACTTCCAGCGCGTTGTCGGCGCGCTGTAGCGCCCCGGTGACCTCCACCCGGAACGGCGGCGCCCAGACGATGCCCAGGGCTTTGCCGTTGAGCCGCACCTCGGCCAACTCGCGCGCCTCGCCCAGGTCCAGCCAGACACGCCGGCCCGCCGCCGGCGCGGCGTCGAGATCGAAGGTCTTCCTGTAGATGGCCGAGCCGGAGTAATGCCGGATCCCCGGCTCGGGGCGGGTGGTCCAGCTTGACAGGGTGTCGAACCGGGCCTGTTCGGGGCCTCCCCATTTGACGTCGAACTTCACCGTCCATGGGCCCGTGAGTTCCTGCCGGGACTCCCAGGCGGGCGCATTGGCGGTTCCGGCCGGCGGATGCGCGGATGCGCGGTCCCGAAACACCACGAACCAGGACCCGTACGGCGGGAACTCCAGCGGCACGGACACCGTTCCTCTGCCTGGCGCGTAGTCCGTGGCAAACCGCCGCTCGGCCGTCACCGCATTCCACAGTTCGGGCGCCCGATCCGCCACCCGGAAGACGCAGCGCGCCGTTTCCCATCGATTCGAGCGGTTGGCCACAAAATAGATGTCCGTGCCCCCATCGCGTCGGTGAATGTAATCCAGGGCGGTCTGGTCATCGACGCCCTGCCACGCGAAGTCTGGCGCCACCCCGTCCGCCTGCAGGATATCGCGCGCGGTCTTGTCGGCGATGACGCGGCCGCGGCCGTGGGCGCGAGTTCCCGCGGTCTCGCCGCTTCCCCACAACTCGCCGGCCAACCGGGCCACTTCAGCATCGCTTTCCGGGTAGCCATGCAGCCCGCTGGCCTGGGAAGGCCGCGGGCCAAGAACGGTCGCGCCGGCCTCGACCAGCGTTTTGATCTTGCGCAGGGCCGGCAGGGACACGATCGGCCTGGGCGGCAACACCAGCAGCCGGTAGCTCATGCCGTCGGGCAGCGTCAGCCGGCCGTCCCGGACGGAGAGCCGCTCCAGGAGCGCCTCCTCGGAGAGAACGTCGTAGTCGTAGCCAGGCAGGACGCGCGCGGGGTCGCTGCGTTTGAGCTGCGAGAAATTGGGCACGTGGTCCCCGTAGTAATAGCAGGCGTCGGCGACGAAGAGGCCCTGCTGGAGCATCCATTGACAGCGGTTGAGGTAGGCCAGGAACGGGCGCGATTTGGGCCACCAGGTCGAGTTGGGGTTGAAGTGAGTTCCCGCGAAGTACTGGATGCCCGGCAGGCCCTGTTCGAGGGGGGAGCAGACGAAGGCGTGCCAGACCAGCAGGTTCAGGCCCTCGCAAGCCGCCTGGTCGAAGGAAGGCTTGAGATTATCCCAAAGGGTCTCCTGCCAGTGCGGCCCGATGGTGGTGAAGCCTTCGGCGGCGACGAGACGCCGCCCGTAAGTGTGCGCTGCCGAGGCGGGCTGTTTGACGAAGAATCGGTTCGAGTCGCCCACCCGGTGCCGCCAAGACCAGGCCCAGAACTCGGACATGGGCGTGTCCGTCCAGCCCAGGCAGCGCTGGGCGTCGATCGGCACCGCGTGGGGCCCGCCCGCCTCGGGATGGATTTGCATTCCGTGGCGGCGCGCGCCGTCGCGGAACAGGCGGTAGTGGTTGTCGATGGCCAGGTCCCCCAGGGTGCGGCGGAAGTCGTGGAGGAAGCGGTTGCTGATGGGCCGGCTGTCAACGATGCGCCCGGCAATCGCCGGCAGGAACGGCAGCAGATCGTAGCCGCGGCGGCGGCGGAACTCCTCGCGCAGCGAGGGGGTCCAGTTGATGGCTTCCACCTCCCAGCTATCGGTGTGCAGATACTTGAGCGTGCGGCCCGCCAGCGGCCCGGCGTCGGCGATCAGCGGCTCGACCACCGCGTTCCAGTAGCGTCGAAAGGCCCCGCCATCCAGCACATCGAGCGCGAAGCCCTTCCAGCCGTCGCTCGAGGTCGAGACTCTCGAGTGGTCCCCGATGGTGCAGCCGAAGCGCAGGATTTCCCAGGCGCCCGCGGGCG
>JAKLEJ010000223.1 GCA_022711695.1 Verrucomicrobiota bacterium
TCCTGCCCGAGCCCGCCGGTCCCGTGGTCTTCAACGAAAAGCTGGTGGGACTGGCCTGGCGCGGCGAACCCCGGCTCAAGGTGTTCCAGAAGGAAATCGCCCAGGCGGAGGCGAGCGTCGCCGCGGCCCGGGCCCGCTCGAAGCCGGATGTGATGGTCGGCGTGTTGAACCGGAGCTACTCGGGCAACGCCGACTGGCGGCAAACCGAACTCATGGTGGGGCTCAACCTGCCGCTGTGGAACCAGCCCAAGTACCGAAGCGAGGTCCACCGCGCCCAGGCGCGCCTGGGCGCGACCCAGCAGGAGCGGGAGGATTACCGCCTGGCCTTGCGCGAGGAAGTCCACGCCCTCACCGTCCGCATCGACGCCGCCCGGCGGGAGGCCCTCCTCTACCGCAACGAGATCGTGCCGCGGGCGGCTCAGGCCGTGGCCAGCGCCGAGTCGCTCTGGACCTCCGGGCGGGGCATGCTCATCGACCTGATGGAGGCGCGCCGGATGTCGCTCGAGGCGCGGCTCATGTACGCCCGGGCGGTCGCCGAGCAGTACATGGCCCTGTCGGAGCTGGCCTTGTGCTGCGGATTGGCCGAACTGGACGCGCTGCAGATGATCGACGCGCTTCCGTCCGCGGAGGCTGAACCCCAACCTGTTTCAGGACAAAAGCCATGAAATCCATACCCACCTTTCTCGTGATGGCGGCGCTGGCCGCCGCGCTGGGCCTGGCGGGCGGCTGCCGCAAAAGCGAATCTTCAGGGCCGGGGGGCCAAGCCGGGGCGCCGGCCAGGAAGGCCGCCTACTTCTGCCCCATGCACCCCACCTACACCAGCGACGGGCCGGGCGACTGCCCCATCTGCAACATGAAGCTGGTCCCGGTCAAGGACGCGGCCGCGCCCTCGACCGCCGCCAAAGCGCCACCCCCCGCGCCGGCAGGGACGCAATACCACTGTCCGGATCACCCGGACTATCTGTTTGACGAGCCGGGCGAGTGCGGCATCTGCGACAAAGGGCTGGTTCCGGTGGGAGACAGCGGCGCCGCGCAAGCCGCGGCGCGCGTGCCCGGGCGCACCACCGTTGCCATCTCCCCCGCCAAGCAGCAGACGATCGGCCTGAAAACCGGGCCGGTGGAGACGCATGAGCTGACCCGCGTGGTTCGAGCCAGCGCGGTGGTGGAGCATGACGAGACCCGCTACGCCCGCATCGCGCCCCGGTTCAACGGCTGGGTGCGCGCGCTCGAGGTCAACGCCACCGGACAGAACGTCGAGAAAGGCCAGCCGCTGTTCCGGGTCTATAGCCCGGATTTGTTCGCCACCGAGAACGAGTATCTGCTGGCCTGGCGCCAGGCCCAGCAGGCCGGGCCGGACACGCCGACCGCCCAGCGGGAGTCCTTGCAGGCGCTGCTGGCCGCGGCCCGGCGGCGCTTGACGCTCTGGCAGATCGGCGAGGAGGAGATTCGCGACCTCGAGCGCCGCGGCGCCGCCAGCGACGAGATGGTCTTCCGGGCGCCCTTCTCGGGACACGTGACCGCCAAGGCCGCCGTGGAAGGCAAGGCCTTCATGATGGGCGAAACGCTCTACGAAGTGGCCGATCTTTCCCATCTTTGGCTGCGGGTGGCCGTGGCCGAAGCGGACCTGCCGCTGATTGCCACCGGGCAGATCGCCGCGGTGAGCTTTCCCTCTCTCGGCCGGAGTTTCCGGGCGCCGGTTTCCTTTCTGTATCCCCACCTGGACATCCAGACGCGCCGCGCGGAGGCGCGGGTCGAGTTCGACAATCCCGGCCATGCCCTGCGGCCAGGCATGTGGGCGAATGTCGAGATCGAGGCGCCCTTGGGCAAGCGGCTGGCCGTGCCGGCGGCGGCGGTCATCGAAACCGGCCCGCGCGCCGTCGCCTTCGTGGCCAGACCGGACGATCATCTCGAACCCCGCGAGGTGAAGATCGGAGCGCGAACGGACGACTGGTGGGAGGTGCTCGAGGGGCTGAAGCCCGGCGAGAAGGTGGTCACGCGGGCCCTGTTCCTGGTGGATTCGGAGAGCCAGCTCAAGGCGGTGATCGAAAGCATGTCCGGACCGGCCCCTCACCCGCATGGCGGGGCAGCCGAAGCCGCTCCAGCCCCATGAGCACGCCCACGCCTCCAGCTTCCGGATCGCGCCCCCGCGAATCCCTCATCGAACGCATCATCGACTGGAGCGCCCGCAACAAGTTCCTCGTCTTTCTGTTGGTGGGGTCCTTGTTTGTCGGCGGGGTGTACTGCCTGCGGCACACGCCCCTGGACGCCATTCCGGACCTGTCGGACACCCAGGTGATCGTCTATACCCCCTGGGAAGGCCGCAGTCCGAACCTCGTCGAGGACCAGATCACCTACCCGATCGTCACCAAACTGGTGGCCGCGCCCAACGTGCGCGTCGTGCGCGGCTACTCCTTCTTCGGCTATTCCTTTGTCTATGTCGTCTTCCAGGACGGCACGGATATCTACTGGGCGCGCTCGCGGGTGCTGGAGTACCTGCAGGGGCTGACCGGCAGCCTGCCCGCCGGCGTGACGCCCGCGCTGGGCCCGGACGCCTCGGGGGTGGGCTGGGGCTTCCAATACGCTCTCGTGAACCGCTCCGGGCGGCTGGATGCGGCCGAGCTGCGCTCCTTCCAGGACTGGCACCTGCGCTACTGGCTCCAGAGCGTCGAGGGGGTCGCCGAGGTGGCCACCTTCGGCGGCTTCGAAAAGCAGTACCAGGTCGAGCTCGATCCGAACAAGCTGCTGGCCTACAACCTGCCGCTGAGCCGCATCGTGGCCGCCATCCGCGCGGCCAACAACGACGTGGGCGGGCGCGAGCTGGAGCGCTTTGGCAGCACCTACCTGGTGCGCGGCCATGGCTACATCAAATCTCTCGAGGACCTGCGGCTGGTGAGCCTCGGCGCCAATTCCAACGGGACGCCCATCCTGCTCCAAGACGTGGCCGGCAACATCGCCCTGGGGCCGGAGATGCGCCGCGGCGCCGGCGATTTCAACGGCCTGGGCGAAACGCCCGGCGGCATCGTGGTGGTGCGGCACGGACAAAACGTGCTGAAGGTAATCGAGCGCCTCAAAGCCAAGATCGAGGAGGTCAAGCCCGGCCTCCCCGCCGGCGTCGAGGTGGTCACCACCTACGACCGGTCCGACCTGATCCAGCGCAGCATCGGCACGCTCCGGCGCACCATCCTCGAGGAGAGCCTCATCGTGGCGGTCATCGTGGTGGTGTTCCTCCTGGATTTCGGGGGGGCGGCGCGGGCGATCGTCACCCTGCCGGTGGCGGTGGCGCTGGCGTTCATTCCCATGTACTTCATGGGGCTGACCGCGAACATCATGTCCCTGGCCGGCATCGCCATCTCCATCGGGGTGCTCTGCGACGAGGCGGTGGTGATGGTGGAAAACGTGCACAAGCGGCTCGAACATGCCCCGCCCGGCCTGTCCCGGGCACAGCGAACCGAGATTATCATCGGCGCCTGCAAACAGCTCGGCAAGCCGCTCTTCTTCGCCCTGCTCATCATCACGGTGAGCTTCCTGCCCGTGTTCACTCTCGAGTCGCAGGAGGGCCGGCTCTTCAAGCCGCTGGCTTACACCAAGACGTTCACCATGGCCTGGGCGGCCTTCCTCAGCATCACCATCGGTCCCGCGCTCATCGTGCTGATGACCGGGGCCAAGGTCATCCCCGAACACCGCCACCCCATCAGCCGGCTGCTGCACCGCCTTTACTATCCCTGGGTCAGCGCCCTCATGCGCCGGCGCGTTCTTTCCATTCTCATTGCCTTGGCCGCCGTGGGCTCGGCCCTCCCGGTCTATTTCAAGCTGGGTTCGGAGTTCATGCCGCCCATCAACGAGGGCACCATCCTCTACATGCCCACCACGCTGCCCACCGTTTCCATCACCGAGGCGGCCCGGCTCATGCAGATCCAGGACAAGCTCCTGGCGCAGTTTCCGGAGGTGCTCACGGTGCACGGCAAGGCCGGCAAAAGCGAGACCGCCACCGACCCCGCCCCCATGGAGATGTTCGAGACCGTGGTCCAGCTCAAGCCGGAAAGCCAGTGGCGGCAAAAGCCGCAGCCGCGCTGGTATTCCTCGTGGGCCCCGGGCTTCCTCGCCGCCGGCCTGCGCAAGCTCTGGCCCGAGACTCGCCCCATCTCGTGGGACGAGCTGGTGGCCGAGATGGACGAAGCCCTGAACCTCCCCGGCCAGGTCAACGCCTGGACCATGCCCATCAAGGCCCGCATCGACATGCTCTCGACCGGCATCCGCACCCCGGTGGGCGTGAAAATCCTGGGGGCGGACCTGGCGGAAATCTCGAAGATCGGCGAGCGCCTCGAGAGCGTGCTGCGCAACGTGCCGGGCACGCGCAGCGCCTACTCGGAGCGGACTGTGGGCGGCTATTACCTGGACATCGTGCCGGACCGCCGACAGATCGCCCGCTACGGCCTCAACGTCGAGGACGTCTTGATGACCGTGGAGACGGCCATCGGCGGCATGGCCATCGACCGCACCATCGAGGGGCGCGAACGCTATTCGATCAACGTCCGCTATGCCCGGGAGCTGCGGGACGACGTGGACAAGCTCAAGCAGGTCCTGGTCCCGGCCGCGATGGGTCCGCCCTCCGGCGGCGGCGCCGATGGCATGGACGCGAGCGCGTCCTCTCCCGGCGGCCAGCGCCTGGCCCAGATCCCGCTGGGCCAACTGGCGCAGTTCCGGATTTCCACCGGCCCGCCGCTTATCAAGAACGAGAATGGCGCCCTGAGCGGCTGGGTCTATCTGGACGTGGCCGGGCGCGACCTGGGGGGCTACGTCCAGGACGCCCGGCGGGCGGTGCGCGAGAAGATCGAACAGGCGGGCCTGCTGCCCAGCGGCTACCGGCTCGAGTGGACCGGCCAGTACGAATACATGCTGCGCGTGCGCGAGCGGCTCAAGGTCGTGGTTCCGCTGACGCTGATAATCATCTTCGTGCTGCTCTACATGAACTTCAAGAGCGTGCCGGAGACGCTGATCATCCTGCTGTCCATTCCCTTCGCCATGACCGGGAGCATCTGGCTGCTGTGGCTGCTGGACTATAATCTGAGCATCGCCGTGTGGGTCGGGATCATCGCCCTGGCCGGCTTGGCGGCGCAGACGGGCACGGTGATGATCATCTACCTGGACGAGGCCTTCCACGCCTATCAGCGGGCCGGCCGGATGAACACCCAGCACGACCTCTTCGAGGCCATCACTTACGGCGCGGTCCAGCGGGTGCGACCCAAGCTCATGACCGTGGCCATGATTACCCTGGGCCTGGTCCCGGCGCTCTGGGCCCACGGCGCCGGGGCCGAGGCCATCCAGCGCATCGCCGCTCCCATGATCGGCGGCCTCATCACCAGCACCATCCTCACACTCGAGATCGTCCCGGCCATCTACTCGCTTTGGCGCGTCCGCCAGGTCACCTGGGTCCCCGGCCCCCGCCCTCCGCGAAAATCCTGGCAGGAGCTCAGCGAGCGCTTCGTCGAACTCGAGAAACAGTCCTGAGCCCGAGGACCGCTCTCAGGACGCTGTGGCCGAGGGTGTCCAACCGGCGGCCTGCAGCAATTCGATCATCTTCGCGACCGCCTCGTCGGCCTTCGCCGGGACCAAGGCGCCGCCGCGCGGCTTGAGCTCCACCTCGCCTTTGGCCAGCGACTTCTCCCCGATCCCGATCCGGAAGGGAAAGCCGGCCAGGTCCGCGTCCTTGAACTTGACCCCAGGCCGCTCGTCGCGGTCGTCGAGAATGACCTCGACGCCGCGCGCGGTCAGGTCGGCGTAGATTTGCGTGGCCAGCTTGAAGGCGGCGCTCTCGGGCGCGACGGCCAGCGGGGTGCTGCACACCTGGTAGGGCGCCACCGCCACCGGCCAGACGATGCCGTCCTTGTCGTTGCCTTGCTCGATGACCGCCTGGAGGGTGCGGGTGACCCCGATGCCGTAGCAGCCCATCACGCAGGGCTTGGACTGCCCGGTCTCGTCGAGAAAGAGCGCGCTCATCTTCTCGCTGTATTTCGTCCCCAGCTTGAAGACGTGGCCCACCTCGATGGCCCGGCGAATCTTGAGCGGTTTGCCGCACTTCACGCACGGTTCGCCGGCCGCGACGGCGCGCAGGTCCACCCAGGCGGAAACCTGGATGTCGCGTTCGATGGAGACGCTCCGCAGGTGGAAGCCGTCTTCGTTGGCGCCGGTGGTCATGTCGTTCGCGCCCTGCAGGCGTTCGTCGGCCAGGATCTTCACGTCCGGCTTCCGGAC
>JAKLEJ010000224.1 GCA_022711695.1 Verrucomicrobiota bacterium
GGGCGCGGGCCGTTTGTGCTCGTCGATGCCGACAAAGGTGAGGTAGGCGGTGGTGGCGTGGACGGACTCGCCGGTGGCGAAGTTTTCGCGAGTCACTTGCACGCCCACCTCCATCGAGGTGTGGCCCACGTAATTGATCGAGGCTCTCAGGATGACGTGGTCGCCGATGTAAATGGGGGAAAGGAAGGCGATCTGATCGGTGCTGGCGGTGACCACCTCGCCCCCGCAGTGTTTCTGCGCCACCATGCCCGCCAGCAGGTCGATCCACGACATGATCACGCCTCCGAACGCAATCCCGTAGTGGTTCGAGTGCTGGGGCATCAGCACGTAGTGCGCTTCCATCTGGCTTTGGCGCGGCGTCTTGATCAGGGTCGAGTTCATGGGTCAGGCTTTTCAGAAACCGGCCGAGCCTACCCCGGCTCGCCGTCGGAAGACACCCCAAAAACCGCGCGGCCAAAACAGTCCAAACGCCGCCTCGGGAGGGCGTGCTCCGCAGTCGCGCCGGCGGCGCGCTTCAGGGCGCGGTCGTGTAGAGGAACCCGTTGGTCAGGACGGCGGCGGGCCGCTCCAGGTCCTGGGGCATGACGATGACACTGACGGGGCCGGCGGGCCGGGGCGGGGTCTTGACCACAATTGAGGTGGCGTTCAGGGTCGCAATCGCCGCCACGCGGCCGCCAAAGGTGACGGTGTCGCTCGAGGAGAAGCCGGCCCCGGCGATCGTGACGGTCGTTCCACCCGCCGGCGGTCCGGAGACGGGACCGATTTGCGAGATCGTCGGGCCGGGCCCCGCGATCAGGTGGAATCCCGGTTCGACCGTAATCCCGGTGGTTTCGTCGTTGCCGAGGTAAACCGCGCACAAGCCGGGGTAGTCTCCCGCCGCCTGGGCGATCAGCCGCGTGCTGCTCCGGTTGGTGATATTCAACGCACGCCCGCACATCTGAAGCGAGGCGGTCGGACTGAAGCCGGTGCCTGTGACGGTCACGGCGATCCCAGCGGGGCCGCTCGCCGGCGTGATCGAGTCGATGGCGAAGGCGGCGCCCTCCGCGGGTTCCAGCAGGAACTCGTTGGCGCCTGCCGACTGGTTCTGGGCGGTCTTCAGGATAAGGTAGGCTGGGCCGGGCGTCCGCCCCGCCGCCGCGGGCGCGGTGACGATGACACGAGTGGAATCGATTACCCGGACCTCGAGAGGGTAGGTTTCCTGAGAGACCGTGGAATAGAACTCCGCGTGGGTCACGCTCTCGAGATTGAAACCGTCCACGGTAATGTCATAGCCGCCGGCGGCGGGCCCGTGCAACGGGTGGTAGCGGGTCAGGATCGGCGCCGGCAGGAAGCTGACGGCGTTGGAAAGGGTGGCAGACTGGCCGTCCTCGTTGACCACCCTGAGGTCGAACACGCCGGCCAGGCCGCTGGGCGCCACCACCGCCAGAGTGGTCGTGTCGATCCAGGTCGCGTTGGCCTGAGTGTCGCCAAACCAGGCGCTGAGATTGCCTCCGCGAAAGCCCGTGCCCGAGACGGTCAGCGTCATAGGCGGCCAGCTAGAGGCCCCCGCGAGATCCGGGGTGACCCCGGAAATGGCCGGGGCGGGCCAGGCGCCCGCGCCTCCATCGGTGGTGTGCAGCGCCGTGTTGTCGGCCCCCACGATCCACGCCGTGCTCGCGTCGATGGCTTTCACGCCCAGGAGCGTGGCGAAGGTCCCTGATAACTGCCGAAACCACACCGCCCCCCCGTTGGTGGTCTTGAGAATCGTGCCGCTGCCGCCGACCACCCAGGCAATGTTCGAGTCGACGGCGGAAATCCTCTTGAGGCTCTCCGTGACGCCAGACACTTGGGCCACCCAGGTGGTCCCGCCGTCGGTGGTGTTGAGGATGGTTCCCGCCTCTCCGACCGCCCAGGCCGTATGGGTGCTGACAGCCGCCACATCGTTCAGCGCCACCGCGGTCCCCGAATCCTGCTGGAACCAGCCAGCGCCGTCAGTGGTCTTCCAGATCCAACCTGCGTATCCCACCGCCCACGCCGTGGATGGGTTCACGGCGCTGACGCCATACATCGCCCGGCTGTTCTGAGCCCACTCCAGCCACCACGGAGTATTGGGATTGGGGTTGGCCGGGTCGGGCTGCGGTCTTTCCGGCACGCGGTGGTAAATCACACCCGCGCCCGCCCCATCCCAGCCCGCGGTCCAGAGATGGTCCTGATCCACTGCCGCCAGCCCATACACGTAAACCTCAGGCCCAACGCTGTGATAGACACCGGGAGGGTTGGGGAGGTTGTTCTGCTCGATCTCCCAGGTCAGCCCTCCATCCGTGGTCCGCTTGAGTCCCTGCCCGGCGGCAAAGCCGACGCTCGGCGTGATCATCTGCAATTCGCCAAAGAAGCCGACATTCGCGGCGCGATAGGCAACCGCCCAGGCTGCGCCGCCATTCGTGGATCGCAGCACGCAAACGTCCCGCTCCGGCAGGGTGCTGCCGCACGCCCAGACCTGGTTCGAGTCGAGCGCGGAGACGGCGGCCAGTTCCAGGGCAGCGCCGGACGGAAGCCGCTGGAGCTGCCAGCCGCCGCCAGTCGTGACTGTGCCGATCCAGAAGAATCCCAGCGGCCCGGGGGCGAACGAGTAATCCATCGAAGCGCCTGTGGCGGTCTTGGGAAAGCCGGCGGCCTGGGCCCACGCGCTCAGGTTCGTGGACTGCCGCAGATCGTAGGTCTGCCCGGGCACTGTGCTCCAGACCAGCCTGACCGGATTGCCGCTGGCATATTCGAAATGCCAGGCCTCCTGCGCCGGGGCGGCTGGGCGGCTTGCCAGGAGCGCGACCATCGACAAGAGGCCGCCAAGGTTTAGGCCCGACGGACGCCGGGGGGGGCGATGGCCGGATAGGCCGCGCCGGCAAAAGTCGCAATGGGCAGGACTGATGGCAAGGGAAGGAATGATGCTCATGGTCTCTGTGCCTCATCATGAGCGGCGCTATTGAAGTGTCAAGCTTCCACCCCGATCCCGTTCATGGCCGGATGGCCGTGTTCGGGGCTTCGGGGCGGGATGGCGGCCTTCGCCGACGGCCGCGCCAGGCTCAGCCGCCGCGATAGACGCACTGGGACTGGCAGGTTTCAGCGACAACGATTTCGGCGAGCAGGGGCAGGGCCGGATGAAGCCGCTGCCAGATCCACACGGCCAGGTTCTCGCTGGTGGGGTTCTCCAATCCGGGGATCTCGTTCAGGTAGCGGTGGTCCAGTTGCTGCCAGACGGGCTTAAAGGCGGCGCTGATGTCGGCGTAATCCATCACCCAGCCCAGTTCCGGATCGCAATCTCCGCGGACGACGACCTCGACGCGGAAGCTATGGCCATGGAGCCGCCGGCACTTGTGGGTTTCGGGCAGGCGCGGCAGCAGGTGGGCGGCCTCGAATTGAAAGGTTTTGCGGAGATCCATCTTCATACGGACTGTTCCCAATCGGTCCAGGCGATAAGGTCGGCCAGCGCGGGGCGGCCGTCGTGGCGCCAGGCCAGGGGCGGCTCCTGCATCCGGCCGATGGGGCAGACGCGACCCGCGCCCCAGCGCGCCAGTTCCAGAGCCAGGGAGGCGGCGCGGTCCTCGGCGCTGGCCAGGCCCACGGTCGAGACTTTGCCGCGCACGGCGTCGGCCGCGCGCAGCGCCGCGGCGAGGTCGGGGGCCGCCTTGACGAACACAAACCGGTGCAAACAGGACACGGCAAAGAGCGGGTCCGCTTCATAGACCACCGTCCAGGCGGTCGAGCCTTTGCTGGCCCACAGGCGCGTTTCCGCGGAATAAGCGGCGCGCACTTCGTAGAAGTCCCGGCGCGCGGCGATGCCGGCGGCGATTTCAGCCGGGACCGGTCCGCGCGGGTCCTCCTGCTCGCGGTTGGCCAGCTCCCCGGCCAGGGCGGCGGCGAACTCCTCCGGCATCAGGGCCCCGCCGGTCTCGACATAGACCACGTGCGGGGAAAGACAGCCGAGCTGATTCCAGGCGCAGAGCGCGTCGGCCGTGTCGCTCAGGACCCGGCTGGCGCTCGAACCGGCGAGCAGCTCGCGCGTGATGTAGGCGAAACTCAGCCGGTGTCCGTAGCCGAGAAAGCGCACCCTTGCGGGCAGACGCTGGAGAATGGACGCGAGGGTCTCGTCGCTGCCGGTGGCGGTGACGCAATCGGCGGCCTCGAAGAGGGGAGTCTCCAGAGCGGTGTCGCCTCCGGCCCATTCGGCAATCTCCAGGCAGGCGGCGAGCTTGGGCTCGACCTCGTAGAGGGAGTGGGCGAACAGCCGGGGCAGCAGGGACGCGCCGCGGGCGCACTTGATGAACTGGGCGGAGTGGGTCAGCAGCCCCAGCACCATGCTCATCAGCGTGGGATTGGGCACGTTGCCGGCGGCGATCTGGACGAGCAGCTCCGGGCCGCGGGCGATGGCCGCGCGTCCCCCTTCCAGTTCGACGGGCGTTGGAACGATCTCATCCAGGCGCTGCGCGTGTCCCAGGTCCTGGACCAGCAGCGCCCGCAGGTTTTCAGGCGAAAGCTGGCGAAAGAACGCATCCAGCCCTCGGGCCAGTGTGTTTGCGGAAAAGCCGGTGGCTTGCGGGCCGCGCTCCAGGGCCAGCCGCCGGTGCGGGGAGGCGGGGTTCAGCCAGTCCTCCGCGAGCCCTGCAAGCACACGGATGAGCCGCGGAGTCGAGCGCGCCGCAAGATACGCCTGGCGGTTGCGGCGCAAGGTCTCGCAAGCCTCCCGAACGAGCAGGGGCGTGACGGGCGCCTCCGGCGGCAAATCCGCGATGAAGTAGTTGGGCAGTTCCATGGCTTCGCGGCTCACGCTGCCATCAGCGAGCAGCCGCGCGGTTCGGCCCGGAGAGCGCGGCCCAGCAGCTCGAAGCCATCCCCGTGGCGCCGGACCAGGTCCTCCGTTTGCAGCCCCACGGACGACCCCGCGTTGGCCAGATCGAAAATCCGCAGCAGCCCGGGTTCGCCTTCGGCCGCCTCGGCCCCTGTTTCGGGCGAGATCGCCTGGATTCGCGCCCAGGGAGGAAAACGCAGCCAGCGCGGCGCGTTCTGCCCAGCGGCCCCTGGCTGGGCCAGCGCGTCGTAAGCCTGAGAGCTCAGCTCGCACATCCCGTACTCGGTCACCACGCGGCCGGGCGGCAGGCCGAGCCGGTTCGAGATCCAGGCGTGCAGCTCCGCCTTCGGAAGGCTGCGGCTGCGGCCTTTGTAACCGCCGGTCTCCATGACCCGCGAGCCGGGCGCAAGCGAGAAGCGTCGATCTTGCGCGAGGGCGTCCAACAGGTGCACGAAGCCGAAGGCCGTGCCCAGGAGCGCCACCGGCTGCCCTTCCCTCTGGCAGGCTTCCAAGGTCGCGAAGGCTCGCTCCGTGTCGAGCGTCCACGCGCCGCCAGCGTCCACGCTGCCGCAGCAATCGGCTGCCCTCCATGGAAACGCGCGCCGCACCGTCTCGACCATGTGCGCCAGCGAGGAATGTGTCGCCGCCGCAGCCGGGGGAACCAGGGAGAGCAGGCGGAGTCCCTGCGCAGGGGCGGGGCCGTTGTCTGATGCCCGGCCGGCGTCGAGCATTTGCTCCTGGAACCAGGCCAGCAGGGAGGTCTCGTAAAGCCGGAGCGTCTCCGGGCTGTGGAAATGCCGGCTGGGTTGCTGGCCCGTTGTGCCGCTGGAGTGAAAGGCGAGGGTCCGCTCCCCCGGGGGAAGGATGGTGATCTCGAAGTCCTTGAACGCTCGGGCGGGCAGGGCGGGGATCTGGCGCCAGTGGCGCACGCGCGCCGGGGTCAGGCCCCGGGCGTCGCTCAACCGGCGCAGCACCTGGCTGTGTTCGTATTGCAGCGCAAACAGCTCAAGGGCCAGTTGGTTGAAGGCCGCCTCGTCCGGGGCGGGGCGGACGCCTGGGCCGCGGGCCGTGTTGGTCCACTCTCGGACGAAATGGCGCACCCTCTCGAAGAGGGCAGCGGGTTCGATCGTTTTGTTCATGCGGTTTTGCTGGGCCCCGAGGGGCCTCCCGGCTGGTTATCCGCCACAGCCGGTGGAAATGATTAGCCGCGCAAGGGAGCGGCGCCAAGCCTGAACGCGCAGTTTGAATCCGCCCGGGGCGGGTTTCTCAGGGAGAATTCCGGCCTAATGGTATTCCTGAAGGGTGCGCACGCCGTAACCCTGTTTTCGCAGGGCGGCGATGCCCAGGGCGGCCGCGCGGG
>JAKLEJ010000225.1 GCA_022711695.1 Verrucomicrobiota bacterium
GAATCGAAAGACAGCGTCATCGGGCTGATTCGCCGGGCCGAGGCGCGAGTCGAGGTCGATGGCCGGCCGCTGGAGCTGGTTTGCGCGCCGTATGTGATGCCGACCGAGTTTCAAGGCATCCGCATTCAGGCGGACACGACGTCCGCCTGGCTCGATCTGCCAAAACGGGCGCAGTTTTCCCTGTGGGACGGTGCGGATCCCATCGTGGACACGAGGCGCTTCCGGTTTCCGCTGCCAGAATACGAGCTCTTCTCGCACGGCTCCCAGGCGTATGGCGAACCCGTCCACCTGGGCGCCGGCGACGGCGACCCCAAGGGACAGCGGTTTTACCATGATTACGGGTTTGACATGGCTGGCTACGAAGGCCGGGAGGAGGTTGTCAGCGTGGTGGAGGGCCGCGTCGTCAAGTTCTGGCCCAGCCGCGAGGATCCCTGCTCGGTGCTGGTGGAAGACCAGGGCGGGCTCGTGTGGGAACACGCGCACCTGAAGGCCCTGGCGCCAGGCCTGGCCTTGAACGCGCGCGTGGCCCTGGGTCAGAAGATCGGCATCCTGGGCCGGACCGGCCCTTCCGGCAATTTCTCCCATCTGCACGTGGGCAACTTCCTCACGCGGCGGGACTCCGAGGCCGGCCGCGCCAACCGCCGTCTCAACCTTTACCCGTGGATCGTGGCCGCCTACCAGGCGCAACGCCCGCAAGGACTGTTGGCGGTGGCGCGGCCGCACCAACTCGCCTTGACCGGGGAGAGAATCCTCCTGGACGGCGGAAACTCCCTGGCTTGGGGCGGCCGTCGCATCCTCGAGTGGCGGTGGGTGCTTCCGGACGGACGCACCGTGAAGCGTCCCCGGGTGGAAACCGCGTTCGACAGCCCCGGGGCCCATGTGGCCGCGCTTTGGGTCAAGGATGACCAGGGCGCCGAAGACGTGGATTTTTGCCAAATCAAGGTCTTTTCGAGAGGACAACCCCAGCAGGCCATGCCGCACCTGTTCATGACTCACAGTCCGGCCCGGGAAGTCCGGCCCGGCCAGGAAATCGGCTTGCGCCTCTGGTTCCAGGGCGAGGGCGGCGGCCCGATCGAGGTGGAGTTCGGGGACAATTCCGGGCCGGCCGACTGCGCTTCCTACCAGGAGATTCGACACCGCTACCAGGCGCCCGGGCTTTACGTGATTACGGCGCAAAGCGCCGCCGCCGGGCTTCCGGTCGTTCAAAAGCAGAAGGTGATGGTCAGGGCCGAGGCCCGGTCGTCGAGCCCACCAGCGCGCTAATCCTTGATGACATGCGCGTCGGAGTGTGGTAGGCAGTCGTGAACATACGCCACATGAATGCTCTTACTCCCGATCCAAAGCGACGGTCCGCTCTCCCCAAAGTCTCCCCATTCGGCGCCTGGCAGCGCGGCGCCGGGCCCCTGGGGATCGCCCTGCTGGTCTGGGCGGGGGTCGCGAGTCCTGACCTTGCAGGAGCCGCCAGTCTCCTGGAAGGACTGACCCAGCCTCACGAAGGCCGCTCGAGGCGCGCCACCTCGACCATGCGCGTGGGCGAAGTGCGCCGGGGAGGAGGCGAACGCAAACTGAACCCGAAAGCCGACCCGCGCGGGGACACCGATGAGCAGAGCAACTACGACAACTTCACCGTGCCGCCGGGGGAAACCCACGTGCTGATGGACGAGAAAGGTCCGGGGGTAATCACGCACATCTGGATGACTTTCCTGGGGCCTGAACCCCAGGACTGGGCCAAAAAGGGCGCGGCCAATCACCAGGAGATGCTGCTGCGGATGTATTGGGACGGCGAAGAGCGCCCTGCCGTGGAGGCGCCGGTGGGCGACTTTTTCGCCAATTGCTTCGGCAAGCGCAGCGAGGTCACGAGCCTGCCGGTGATTGTGGAGGATGCCGACTCCTACAACTGTTACTGGCACATGCCCTTCCGGAAATCGGCGCGGATCGAGATCGTCAACCAGAGCGAGAAGCAGATCAGCCTTCTCTACTACAACATCGACTGGATCCAGAAAGACAAGCTGGCGAAGGACACGCCCTACTTTTACGCGCAGTACCGGCAGGAATACCCGGCCGTGAAGGGGAAAGATTACGTGGTGCTGGAGACCACGGGCAAAGGCCACTTTGTGGGGACGGTGCTGGCGGTGCGCAGCCGCAGCCCCTCGTGGTTTGGCGAAGGAGACGAGAAGATCTACATCGACGGCGAGCCAAAGGCGTCGATCTGGGGCACGGGCACCGAGGACTATTTCCTGTCCGCCTGGGGCCTCAAGACCACGAGCACGCCCTATTTCGGGGTGCCTTACTTTGACCAGTGGGGCATCGTGGGCGGGCACACCAGCGCGTATCGCTGGCATCTCAGCGATCCCATCGTGTTCAACAAGGGCGTCAAGGTGACCCTGGAGCACTGGGGCTGGATCGCGCCGGACGAGAACCCAAACTACAAGGCGACGAGCTGGAACGAACGCGAGGACGATTACGCCAGCGTGGCGTTCTGGTACCAGACCGGCCGCCCGACCTTCGCGGCGCGGGCCCCGCATGCTCGCGAGCGGGCCCTGCCCAACATCGAGCGAAGCGTGGTTTATGCGCGGGACTTTGCCGGCGACACCCACCATGGCCCCGGCGGCGCCACCACCCAGCAGCTCGATCTCTACCCGGGCCGCCAACTGCTCTACACCCCCAAACAAGCCGAGGGCGCGTGGCTGGAGATTCCGTTCGAAGTCGCCAGGAAGGAGCCGCTGCGCCTGCTGCTGACCCTGACCAAGGCGGACGACTTCGGCCGCTACCAGGCGTATCTGGACGGGGTCAAGCTGGGAGGGCCGATGGACCTCTTCAGCGCCAAGATCGTCAGCGAGGAATTTCACCTGCTGGACTTCTGGCCGGAGCCGGGCCCGCACAAGCTCCGTCTGGAGTGCGTGGGCAAGAACGCCCAATCCCAGGGCTACTACTGCGGCATGGAATCGCTGCGCCTGCGCGAGCGGCGGCCCCGCGTGGCCGAGATGGGCCATGAGAAGGACAAGGATTGGAAGAAGGAACAGAAGCTCTACCGGTGAGCCATCCGGGACGGCGGGCGCCGGCCTTCGGAACATGAACCGACGGGAATTCATCGCGGCGGCCGGAGCGACGGCGCTGGGCCTGCCGCTGGCTTCCACGCGACTCTTCGGGAAAACGGCGCAGGCCGCCGCAACGACAGACATTGTCTGGCGGCGGCACGAGCCCTCCAAGCTCTTCGACGGCGTAGCTGTCAACGGCCAGCCGTTGCTGGACGCCAAAGAAGGGGCGGGGCTGTTCGATGGCTGCGCCCAGCTCCTCGAACACGGCAAGCTGGGACCCGAGGTGTCGGTCAATTGCCGCGCGCCCAGTCGGCCCTGCGGCCCGGTTCAGGTCACGCTGACTCATTCGCTCCGACGGACCGCTGGCGGCCCGGGAGAGGATCTTCTCGAGGCGACCCTGACCCTGCAAAACCAATCCAGCCAGCCTTGCGAAGCGCTGGCCGGATTCCTCACCGGAGCGCGTCCGTGCCGCAACGTGGCGGACCAGCAGGTTTATGTGCCGCTGTCCGCCGCGGGCCTGCGCGACCCGGAGGATGACGAACGGAGGCGGCTGAAAGATTGCCGGCAATCGATCGGCGCCGAGGGCTTCCTGTGCCATTACCTGGAGCCGCAGGCCAGCGACCCGCGCCACGCCGCCACTCGCGCCGCCTTGCTGGCGCCGGTGGTGGATGTGTTCGCCAAGGGGGGCCCATGCCGCATGGCCTTCTTCGCCAGTTCGCTCGACCCGGTCTTCTTTCAGGCCCGGCAAGGGGCCTCGGGACGCGCGTGGCGCGTCGGCCGGCGAATCCAGATCCCGCCGGGGGCCACCCGGGAGTTTCGGGCCTACCTGTTGTTGCACGCGGGGGACGCAGCCGAGGCCTGGCAAGTCTTCCACCAGTTCGGGCACCGGGAGGATTTTCCGGCCATTGCCTGGACGCGCGAGGTGCGCGCGCACTATTTCGATTTCCTCTCGGGAGTCGAGCCCGAGGGACGCCGGGGCGGCGGCTACGACGCGGACCTGCGCCATTTCCGGGAGTTCCGCGTGGGCATGGCCACGCAGCACGGCTACTACCTGTCCTACGGGGACTTTGTGCATCCCGACCGGAAGGAGTGGCTGGCCATGCCCAGTGACGCGGCGGGCCCGGCGCCGATGTCGCTGGCCAAAATCCGGGACCGAGTCGAGGCCACGCGGCGCGCCGGGGCGCATCCGGCGATTTACATGCACTACACCATCCTCGACGAAGGCTCGCCGCTGTTCGAGACGCTGAGGGATTCGGCGGCGATCGATGCCGAGGGCCAGCCGAAGGTGTTTGGCTGGGAAGGCCCGGACGTGGTCCGAAAGACCTGGAAGATGTCGCAGGCCTCGGCGCAGTGGCGCGCGCATCTGCTCCAGCAGGCCCAGTGGATCATGGAGCTGTTCAACCCGGACGCGATTGTCCTGGACGAGACGTTTACGGCCTGGGGCTGGGATTATCACAAGAGCCGCGCCGGCCCGCTCTCGACCGGCGGCATCGAGCTCATGCGCAAGCTCCGCGCGGTGGTGCGATCGTTCGGGTCGGACAAGGCCCTCTTTGCCAGCGACTGCTCGATGGGCAACTTCTGTCTGTGGGGCGACGGAGAAGCCGGCGACCATTGCTACGACCGGCTGCTGGGGCATGACCTCTATCGGCAGCAGCCCCTTCGCTACCTGGCGGCGCTGGGCGGCAAACCGTGGCTGCCGTGCGCGTGGCTCTACAAGTCGCTCTGGCCGGCGCAAGTGGACCTGGCGCGCAAGGCCGGAGCGGCGGTCGGGCTCACCAACGGCTGGGGCGACGGATTCGGGCTGGCCCGCCTGCCCGGAGACGCCAGAGCCCGGATGCTCCAGGATATCCGGTCCTTGCCGCCATCGGCCTGAGCGCGCTCCGCAGGCGCGCCGGGGCAGTCCGTCCCAGGGCGGCGTCGGGTTTCGAAAGATCGCATGAAGACGAACGGCTATCTGCTGACATGGGTGATGCTGGCGCTGTGCTTCCGCGCGGAAGGCGGGTCCGCCTCGCCTGAGGAGTTGGCGTTGCGTCGGGACTGGGTGGCGGCGCGTTGCCAGGGGCGGCAGCCGCCGACGCGTCCCGAGCCCGCCCTGGTGGCGCTGGCCAATCATGGGCCGGTGTTGAAAAACGCGCGCGCGGGAAAACCGCTGCGCATCGGGGGAAGGGACTTCACCCGCGGGCTTCTGTGCCATGCTCCCAGCAAGGTCGTCGTTCGCCTGCCAGCTCCCGGCGCCGTCTTCAGCGCGCTCGTGGGGATCGACAGCAACGAGCAGACGGCCGGCGGGCGCGGCACGGTGGATTTTGCGGTGACGGTGGGCGGCAGGGAAGTGTTCCGCTCCGGGGTGCGGCGAGAAGGCATGACCGCCAAGCCTGTCGAGGCGGACCTGGGCGGGGCCATGGAATTCACGCTCTGCGGAGAGGAAACCGCCGACGGCTTTGGCTGGGATCACGCCGACTGGGTCGAGGCGCGGGTAAAACTGCGGGACGGCCGGGAGTTGTGGCTGGATGACCTGCCGGTGCGGGACGCAGCGGCGGAGCGTTTGGCGACGGAGCCGCCCTTCTCGTTTGTCTATGGCGGCAAGCCGTCCGCGGAGCTGCTCGAGGCGTGGCCTCTCCAAAGCAGCGCCCGCCTCCTCGAGGGGCGTGGCACGGAACGAACCCTGCGCTGGACAGACCCCGCCACGGGCCTGGAATGCCGCTGGGTCGCGATCGAGTATGCGGATTTTCCCACCGTGGAATGGACGCTCCACTTCAGAAACGCGGGAGCGAACGACACGGCGATTCTCTCCGAGATCCAGGCGGCGGACCTGGGTTTGAGGCGCGAGGCCGAGAGCGAGTTCGTGCTGCGCCATCACACCGGGGACGACTGCACCGCGGACAGCTATCAGCCGCATGCGCTGGCGCTGCCCCCCGTATCGGAACATCGTTTCGGATCGGCCGGAGGCCGGCCGACCACGGGAGGTTTCCCCTATTTCAACATCGAGCATTCCGGCGGAGGCCTGATCGCGGCAATCGGCTGGCCAGGGCAATGGGCGGCGCGGTTCAGCCGTGACACCGACCGCGGCCTGCGCCTGCGCGGCGGCCAGGAACTGACCCGGTTCAAGCTGCGCCCCGGAGAGGAAGTCCGCTC
>JAKLEJ010000226.1 GCA_022711695.1 Verrucomicrobiota bacterium
GTTGGGAACCTTGACGGCGGGCGGAGGCTGTCCCTCGAAGTCCTTCTCCGGCAGCAGGGCGTGCTGGTGGTAGTTGGAGATCAGGCTGCCCTTTTCGCCCACAAAGAGGACGCCGCTGCTGTAGTTCTTGTACTGCTCTGGTGTCAGGAGGGCAGGGTGCCTCCCGCCATGGTACCAGGTGAGCGTGACCGGCGGCTGGGCGCCGCGGGCCGGGAACTGGTAGCGCATAATGAGCCAGGGCGGCGGCGAATCCGGGTCCACGGGCGGGCCATCGACCGGTTCGACGGACTGCGGATGCTTCAGACCCAGCGCCCAGAAGGGAAGGTCCATGAAGTGGCATCCGAAATCGGCCAGGCAACCGCCGCCAAACGCCCACCAGTTGCGCCACTTGAACGGCACATACTCGGGGCTGTACGGAACCTCGGGGACCGGCCCCAGCCAGAGATCGTAGTGCAGGCCGGCCGGAACCGGCGGGCGATCCTTGGGCTTGGGAATGCCGCCATAGACGGCGGCGGCCCAGACGTGCACCTCGCGGATCGCGCCCAGGGTCCCGGCCTGCACCCATTCCACCACCCGGCGGTAGTTCCGTTCGGCGTGGATTTGCGTGCCCAACTGCGTGGCCAGCTTCTTCTCCCGCGCCAGGTCCGTGACGAACCGCGCCTCGGACACGGTGCGCGCCAGCGGCTTCTCGCAATACACCGGCCGCCCGCTCTTGAGCGCCGCCGAGACGGCGACGGCATGGGTGTGATCCGGGGTGCTGACCACGATGGCGTCGAGACCCTTCAGGTCGATCAGTTCCCGGAAATCGTTGCAGCCTTTGGCGGCGGGAAACCGCGCCTGGGCCGCGGCCAACCGCGCGTCGTCCACGTCGCACAGGGCGGCGATATTCTCGCTGGTCAACCCGCTCAAGTTTTCTCCACCCCGGCCAGCCACGCCGATGATTCCGAGGTTCAACTTCTCATTGGGCGAAGCGCTCCAGGCCGGCAGGATCTGGAAACCGCACAAAGCCGCGGAACCTGCAAGAGTCCGGGCGAGAAAATGGCGACGGGGTATGATTTGAGACATGACGGGAAGGGTCAGGAGTTTTTGTGGAGGTTGGGCGCGGGGGCATTGCCCCGCTCACGGTTGCGAACCGGCGCTGTGCGCTGGAGAACCATCACCGGCAAAGAGTGCCGGAACGTCCCGGGATTTCCACTTCTTTTTCAAAACGCTGGCCCAACGGACGCGCCGCGCCGCCGGGGCCCGGTTGGCCAGGGCTGCATCAAGCTCCCGTTCGAGAGCATCGGCACGCTAGGTAGCGCAGACATTCTTGTCTGCCGTTTCGCAGGCTTTCCAGCCTGCGAGCGTTGAAGAACGCAAGCGGGCCGAGGTGCTTCGCGCTCCGCCGACTGAAAGTCGGCGATAGGGCAGGTTGGAAAACCTGCGCTACGATCTGCCGTCAGCTCGAGCTTGATGCAACCCTGGCCGAGCGCACGGGCCAGGCCGCCGGGCGCCGCCGCCGCGAAGGTTTCCTCAAAAGACTGGCAAAGCGCCGCCGCTGGGCTACACTGCATCGAGAAACCGGGCCGGCAAAGCGTATGTATTTCGGAGTGGACTACCATCCTGAGCACTGGGTGCATCCCTATGGCGGAACGGCCGAGGCCCCGGAAGCCTGCTGGACGCGGGATGTCGAGCTGATGGTCGAGGCCGGGGTGAACGTGGTCCGGATGGGGGAGTTCGCCTGGGGCCTCTATGAGCCGGAGGAAGGCCAGTTCCGCTTCGATTGGATGGGGCGGGTGATGGACCTGATGAAGGAGGCCCAGATCAAGGTCGTGCTCGCCACGCCCACCGCCGCCCCCCCCATCTGGCTGGCGCGCAAACACCCGGAAATTCTCCCGGTGGACGAACACGGACTGACGCGCCACGAAGGCACCCGCCGCGCCTATTGCCTCAACAGCGACACCTATTGGGAATACAGCCGCCGGATTGTCCGCGCGCTGGCCTCGAGTCTGGGATCCCATCCGCAGTTGATCGCCTGGCAGATCGACAACGGGCTGGGAGGCCACCGCACCCTCTGGTCGTTCAACGAGGAGACCCGCCACGACTGGCACGCCTGGCTCCAGGCCAAGTACCAGACCGTCGAGCGCCTCAACGACCTGCTCGGGCTCAACTTCTGGACCCAGCGCGTCACCCGCTGGGAGGATGTCCCCATGCCGATGGCCGCCCCCACGGCGCACAACCCCGCGCTGATGATGGATTGGATGCGCTTCTCCAGCGACACCCTGGTGGCCTATCTGAAGATGCAGGCGGACCTGCTCCACGAGCTCACCCCGGGCAAGCCGGTGACCCACAACCTGCGCGCGCTCTCGAGGGACTTCGATCACTTCGACGCCGCCGAGGCGCTCGATTTCGTCTCCCTGGACAGCAACGCCACCATCAAATCGAAGAGCTCCGAGCTGGCCTGCGAGATCGACATGATGCGCTCGCTGAAGAAGCGGGACATCTGCACGCCCGACGGGGACTGCGGTTTCTGGGTGATCGAGCAAAAGGCGGGCAACGTCAACTGGCAGGAGGTCAACTCCCTGGTGCGGCCGGGGGTGGTGCGCCTGTTCACCTACCAACTGGTTTCGCGGGGGGCCTCCGGGGTGCTCTATTTCTTTTGGCGCCAGCCGCGCATCGGGTCGGAGAAATTCTACGGCGGCGTGCTCCGGCACGACGGCCGCCCCGAGGGCCGCACTTACCGCGAGATCCAGCAGATCGGCCAGGAACTCCGGCGGCTGGCCCCGGCCTTGCGCAACACCACCGTGGAGGCCGAGGTCTGCATTCTCTTCAGCCACGAGAACGATTGGAACCTGAAGCACCTGCCGCAGCCCACCCGGCATTTCAGCCAGCGCGACCACATCCAGCTTTTCTACAACGCCCTCCACGACCGCAACATCGCCGTGGATTTCGCCCGGCCCACCGAGGATCTCTCGAAATACAAGCTGGTGTTCGCCCCGTCCCTGCAATTGCTCGGCGGCGGCGAGGCCGACCTGCTCAAGCTCTACGTGCAGAACGGGGGCACGCTCGTGGGCACCTGCAACACCGGCCTGGTGGACGAGCACCATATCGCCCCCGAGTGCGGCTACCCGCACGATCTCACCGACCTTTTCGGCCTGGAGGTGCAGGAGTTCGACGTGCTGCCGCCCGGCGAGGAAAACCACCTCACCCTCAAGGGCGGGTTCACCACCACCAATCTCCACGTGGCCCGCCTCTGGTGCGACATCGTCGAGCCCCGCGGCTGCCAGGTGCTCGGCGTCTATGCCCGCGACTTCTACGCCGGCAAGCCGGCGCTGACCCTGCACAGCTTTGGCCAGGGCCGCGCGATCTATGTGGGCACGGTCAGCCACCAGGTGTTCTATTACGACCTGGTGGCCTGGCTCCGCCAGTTGTGCAATCTCCACGCCGTCCTCAAGGCGCCGGATACGGTGGAAGTGAGCATGCGCCAGCGCGGCGACACCCGGATTTTCTTCCTCTTGAACCATCAGAACTCGCCGGTGCGCATCTCCTTCTACAAACCCATGCACGATTTCCTCAGCGGCAACACCTTCACCGGCAACTACGACCTGCCGCCGCACGGCGTGCTGGTGCTCGATGAGCGCCCCCACACGCCCGCAGGGTGACCCCGCCTCTTCCGCGCGACTCTTTCTCATGATCCGCCCCTTCTATCGCATTCCGCCGTTGGGCCCGCCTCCCAGGTCCGCCCTCCAGAAAGCCCTCGCCGAGTGGCGGCGCGTCGATTTGCAGCCCCTCGAAGCCATCCGCAATCGCCCCGCCAAATCCATGGGCGAAGTGGTCCCGAAAGTCCTCAAGGAGCGTCTGCGGTTGGACCAGCGCCAGGGCGAGGCCGAGATCGCCCGGGTCTGGACCCACCTGGTGGATCCGAACGTCTCCGCTCACGCCCGCCCCACCGGCCTGGTCCGGGGCACCCTGTTTGTGACTGTGGACAGCAGCGTGTGGCTGGACGAGATCGTGCGCTACCGGCGCCGCGAGATTCTCGAACGCCTGCAGCACAGCTTCGGCCGGACGCTGATTCAGCGGATTTCCTTCAGGGTGGGCTGATGGACTCGCTCTGGTGGTACCCGGGGTTGTTCGGCGCGGCCCTCGTCGCGGGCTTCGTGGATTCGATCGCCGGCGGCGGCGGCCTGATCACCATCCCGGTGCTGCTCAGCGCCGGGCTCCCGCCCGCCGAGGCCCTGGGAACCAACAAGCTCCAGGCCAGTTTCGGCTCGGGCAGCGCGATGGCCCACTTCGCCGGGGCCGGCCTGGTCGATTGGCGGCAGGTCCGCGAAGGCATGCTGCTGACCGCGGCGGCCGCAATGCTCGGGGCCTTGACCGTGCAACTGGCCTCCCCGGCTCTCCTCAGGCGGCTGATTCCCGCGCTCCTCATCGGCATCGCCCTCTACTTCCTGCTTTGCCCAAGAACGGGCGAACGGTCCCGCCCGAACCGCCTTCATCCCCGGCTCTTTGCCGCCCTGTTTGGAGTGGTCATCGGGTTCTACGACGGTTTCCTTGGACCGGGCACGGGGTCGTTCTGGGCGATCGCCTGCGTGAGCCTGCTGGGTTTGGACCTGCTCCGCGCCACCGCTTACACCAAGGCGATGAACTTCGCCAGCAACGTTGGCGCGCTGGCCCTCTTTATCATGGGCGGCCAGGTGTGGTGGGGCGCCGGTTTGGTCATGGGGGCGGGCCAGTGGACCGGCGCGCGCCTGGGCTCGCGCCTGGCGATCGCCCGTGGGGCGCGCTTCATCCGCCCCGTGTTTCTCGCCGTCTGCATGGCCCTGGCTCTCAAACTCCTTCTCGGCTGGTAGGGGAGGTCCGCTTCCTGACGCCTCCCGCGACGCAGAGGAGGCCATTTGTCACCCCAGCCGCTGCGGCGGATCGGCCAGTCGGCATTGGGGGCTTCGTGGTTCAGACTTCTGCATATGCCTCCCCTCGGTCCTCTCAAATCTCCAATTGCCAATCTGAAATCCCCGCCACCATCCCGCCGCCCTTCGTCAAATCGCTGCAACGAACTCGAAATACTCCCCCTTGCCCCGGCTGGCCGGAGTGCGCTAGATTAGCCCCATGAGCGTAACAGAACTCATTCGACAGGTGGCTGCCCTTCCACCGCCGGAGCGGACGCTATTCGAGCAGCTTTTCCATGCGATGGAGAAGGCCCCCCGCGCTCCCAGTTTCCCCAGGCAACCGCAGTGGCCCGAATTCGGCGAACGCTTGCGTGGCATCTATGGCAACAAGGTTGCGCCGGATTCCCAGAGCGTCGTTGACAATGGACGCGGAGACCGCTGATGGACGCCTATTTCGATTCGGCCATCATCGTCAAGCTGTACGTTCAGGAAGCCACCAGTCCTGACGCCATTCGACTGGTTGACGGTTATGCCGCCCCTTACGCCTTGACGCGTTGGCAGGAGCTGGAAGTCAAGAACGCCGTGCGCTTGAAAGCGTTCCGCGCTGAAATCACCCCGGCGGAGATGAGCCAATCCATCGCCGCGTTCGATCAAGACATCGCCACCGGTCGCTGGCAGCGCCCGCCATACACCGCTGAGGCCGTCGAACAGAAAGCGGAGGAACTCTCCGCCAGCCACTCCGCCACGCTCGGTTGTCGCACGCTCGACATTATTCATGTGGCCGCCGCGCGGGTCATCGGGGCCAAGGACTTCCTCACCTTTGATGGCCGGCAAGGCGCGTTGGCCGGGCAAGTTGGCCTCGTGGTGAAGCCGTAGTCAACCGAGTTGCCGCAGAGGAACGCTCAAATCGCAAAGAGGCAGGTGGGATTGCCGGCGCTCCGGCCTGGTCATGGGGGCGGGCCAGTGGACCGGCGCGCGCCCTGCCCGGGTTTTGCCTTCAGGGTGGTGGTTGCGCCTCACCGGCCCAGGATTTCGAGCTGCCTGCTGGCCCGCAATCTCCTGCTCTTTCCTTTTTCCGATCTTTCGATCGTCAAATCCCGTCTGCGGCGCATTTTTTTGTGTCGTGGGGCGATCAAAATTTCACACTGGAACATCAAAGTTGCACAGGGGTGGAACATCAAAGTTGCGAATCGACTTGGGCCCCCTTGCGGGCGACTCGGCCCTCTGCTTTAGTCTGGCCTGTTGGCCTG
>JAKLEJ010000227.1 GCA_022711695.1 Verrucomicrobiota bacterium
CCTGGCTGAGGCCCGACGCGAAGTCGCAGGTCTCGGTGGTTTACGAGGACGGCCAGCCGGTGGCGATCTCGAACGTGGTGATCTCGACGCAGCACGCCTCGGAGGTGGAACATCGCGAGATCGAGAAGTTCTGCATCGAGAACGTCGTGAAGAAAGTGCTGCCCAAGCGGCTGCTGACGCCGCGCACCGAATACCTGATCAACCCCACGGGCCGCTTCGTGGTGGGCGGGCCGCAGGGGGACACGGGGCTGACGGGCCGGAAGATCATCGTGGACAGCTACGGCGGCATGGGCCGGCACGGCGGCGGGGCGTTTTCGGGCAAGGACCCGACGAAGGTGGACCGCAGCGCCGCCTACATGGGGCGCTGGGTGGCCAAGAACATCGTGGCGGCCGGGCTGGCCGCCAAGTGCGAGATTCAGTTTGCCTACGCCATCGGCCATCCCGACCCGGTGAGCGTGCACGTGGACACTTTCGGCACGGCGGCCGTGGCGGAGGACAAGATCGTGCGGGCCGTCAACCGCGTCTTCAGCTTCCAGCCGGCGGACATCATCGAGCAGCTCAACCTGCGGCGCCCGATCTACGCCAAGACCACCAACTACGGGCACTTCGGCAAGAACGACCCGGACCTGACCTGGGAAAAGACCAACCAGGTGGCCGCGCTGCGCGGGGCCTTGAAGTGAGCGCCGCGCGCCTGCACCCGCACACAGACCCCAACCCACATCAATCGAGAATATGCCTCGCATCAAACTGAGCCATCCCCGCAGCCGTCAGGCCAAGCCCGCCCTCAAAGGGGGCCGGAACGGCGGTTCCGCCAAGGCGGACTACTTCGTGAAGGACCTCTCCCTGGCCGAACTGGGCCGCAACGAAATCCTGGTGGCCGAGCAGGAGATGCCCGGCCTGATGGCCATCCGCGCCAAGTACGGTCCGCAGAAGCCGCTCAAAGGCGTGCGCCTCTCGGGTTCGCTGCACATGACCATCGAGACGGCGGTGCTGATCGAGACGCTGGTCGAGCTCGGGGCCTCGGTACGGTGGGCCTCGTGCAACATCTTCTCCACCCAGGACCAGGCCGCCGCGGCTATCGCCCAGACGGGCGTGAGCGTCTTCGCTTTCAAAGGGGAAACGCTCGAGGAATACTGGGACTTCACCCTGGCGGCGCTGACCCACCCGGGCAGGAAGGGGCCGCAACTGATCGTGGACGACGGCGGGGACGCCACCCTCCTGCTGCACAAGGGCTTCGAGATGGAGCGCGGCAGCGACTGGGTGAACACCGCCAGCGCCAGCCATGAGGAGCAGGTGATCAAGAACCTGCTCAAGCGCTGCGCCAAAGAGCGCCCGGGCTGGTTCTCCGAGGCCGTCCGCGACTGGAAGGGCGTGAGCGAGGAAACCACCACCGGGGTGCATCGCCTCTACCAGATGCTCGAGGCGGGCAAACTGCTCGTTCCGGCCGTGAACGTGAACGACTCGGTCACCAAGTCCAAGTTCGACAATCTCTACGGCTGCCGCGAGTCGCTGGCCGACGGCCTCAAACGCGCCCTGGGCGTGATGATCGCCGGCAAGACCGCGGTGGTCTGCGGCTATGGCGACGTTGGCAAGGGGAGCGCCCACAGTCTGCGCGGCTTCGGCTGCCGCGTCATCGTCACCGAGATCGATCCCATCAACGCCCTTCAGGCGGCGATGGAAGGTTTCGAGGTCAAGCCGGTCGAGGACACGTTGGGCGAGGCGGACATCTATGTGACGGCCACCGGCAACTGCGATGTCATCACCGTCGATCACCTGCTCAAGATGAAGGACCAGGCCATCGTCTGCAACATTGGCCACTTCGACAACGAGATCCAGGTGGACCGGCTGAACCAGGCGCGGGGCGTGAGGCGGGTGACGATCAAGCCGCAGGTGGACCGCTACGATCTGCCGGGCGACCGCAGCCTCTACATGCTGGCCGAGGGGCGCCTGGTGAACCTGGGCTGCGCCGAAGGCCATCCCAGCTTCGTCATGAGCAACAGCTTCACCAACCAGTGCCTGGCCCAGCTCGACCTCTGGGCCAACAAGGACACCTACAAGGTGGGCGTCTATCGCCTCTCGAAGAAGCTGGACGAGGAAGTGGCCCGGCTGCACCTCGAGAAGATCGGCGTCAAGCTGACGAAGCTGACCAAGAAACAGGCCGATTACATCGGCGTGCCCGTCGAGGGCCCCTACAAACCCGAGCACTACCGCTACTGACCGGGACGGCTCGAATTCCTTTGCGGCGCCAGGGCGAACGGCGTTCCCGTTCGCCCTGCTTCGCGCCCTGGCAGGCCGCGCCGGTCCCGGATCTCAGCGGGAAGCGCCCTCGCGCCAGAACGACCGCCAGTACTGCTGGTCGGCAGCGAAACAATCGATGGGGTCACGGGCCAGATCGAACGACGCCGGCAGAATCCCGAATCGCTTCAGCTCGCGCACGTATTGGGGATTGGGCTTGAAGCCGGGCGCGCCAAAACGCGGCTCGGCGCCGAACAGGCCCTTGCCTTTTCGAACCGCCGCCAGCAGTAGCTGGTAATCGGGGTCGCTGGCGCTGGCGAAAACCTGGCCGCCGCAGCTTCCGAAGCCGCCGGCCTGGCGCGCCAGCGGCCCCAGCAGCAGGGGCGAGCGCTCGGGACGCGAGAGGTTCAGAAGGATGTTCGGGCTGTAGCGGGCGATCGGGTCGTTTTCGAGGACGACGCGCTCGAAGACGGCGGTGGGGCGGCCGGCGCGGGCTTTGTTCTTGCGCCCCCACTCGGTGGCCAGCGGCAGGGGGCGGGCTTCGCCGTCGGGATCGGCCTCGTGGCACTGGCCGCAGCGGCGGTTGAGCAGCGGGCGCTGTTCGGCGAAGACGGCTGCCATGGCGGCGGGAGCGGCCTCCTGCTGCCGGGCGTTGCGCAGGGCGGCGTAGCTGCCCGCGTACGGGGCGCCGCTCTCGATCCAGAGCCAAAGCGTGCGCCACTCGTTGGTCGTCACCCCGACCTCATGATGGCTGCCATCGACCTTCTGGAGGAGCCGGCTGGCCGAGGAGCCAATGGTGCGCGGCGGCTGGTTGCCCAGGCCGTTCCGGCCGTCCGCCACCAACCGGCGGGCAAAGAGAGTGAAGAAGCTGTGCGACCAGTTGGGCCCGAGGTCGCCCGCCAGGATGGCGCCGCCCTCGCGCTTTTCGTAGCCATGGCACTGCACGCAGTGGCGGTCCAGGATGGGCTGGATGTCCCGCGTGAAATCCAGGACATCGGGCAAACCGGCATACGGCTCGATGCGGCTGGGCGGCCGGCTGAGAGCCTGAAGGCGGGCGGCGGCGCGGTTCTCGGGGGTGCGGGCCCGGTGCTCGTGGCATCCCACGCAGCTCATCGTTTCGCCGGGCATCACGCTGGTGAAGCTCTGCATCCGTTTCACGGCGAGATCGTCCTTGTCCAGCGCCACGAAGAAAAGCTGGCGGTCCGCGGGGGCGTCGAAGCACGCCGAACCGTCGGGCTCGACCGGAACGGTCCCGAGGACGCGTTCGAGGGTGAAGGTGCCCAGCCACGAAACCAGGTCGGGGCCGCCGCTGAAGTTCACCTGTTTGGGGAGGGATTCCAGGATGAGGAGCTTGCGCACCTCGCCCCGGCGCACCCCGGCCAGGTTGCGCCCGTTATAGACATCGGCCAGGACGTAGCGCCCGGTGGCCTGGTCGGCGCGGATGCGCTTTTCGATGACGCGCTCGCGGGGCCGGGGCATCAGCGGGCGCGGCTCGTGCACCTGGCCGGGCCCCGGATAAGTGTAGAGCGTCTCCGCCTGGCCGGAGCCGTCCAGCAGCACCAGTTCGTTGTCGCGCGCCGCCAGAAAGCAGTCCTCAGCCAGGGCGATGGGATCGCGGGTCAGCCGGCCCTTGTGCAGCGGCGTCGCCAGGGCCCGCTCGTCCGGGCCGGCGTCGGGAGAAACCACCGTGGCAATGCCGGCATGTTCATTGACGCCGTGGCCCGGCGAAAACGAGGCCACCACCTTGCGCGTGCCCGGGATGGGCTTGGCGTCGATCATCAGGATGTTCGGGTGCATGTTTCCGTAATAGATCATGGCGCCGGTCCCGTCCGGGTTCATGGTCCAGAGATGATGGAACTCGACCTGGCTGCGATCCACGTATTCCCAACGCGTGTAGAGCAGGCGGCCGTCGGGCAACACCCAGGGCGTGTTGTCGTGCTCGGTGTTGGCCGAGAGCAGGGTGATGTTCCCGCCATCCCCGTCGCAGCGGTAGAGGACTCCCACCTGCGTCATCCAGCAATTGACCCACCGCTTGCACCGGGTCGAGACGAAGACGATGCCGCCGTCGGGCAGATAGGCCGCCTCGTAGTCGTCGAACTCCCCCGCGGTGAGCTGGCGCAAGCCGGTCCCGTCGCTGCGGATCTCGTGCAAGTGGAAGGAATCCGAGCCCGCCTTGCGATAGGAAAACAGAATCCGGTCCCCGTCGTAATGGACCTGCGGATCCCGGATCGACCCGGCCCCGGCGTCAAGCAGGGTCCGGATCTGGCCGGTGCGCAGATTGTAGGCGCACAGCCGGCCTGCGTCCGGCTGGCCGTTGCCAGGGTAGGCTTTTTTGTTCTGGTCGTCGCAATAATACCCGATGTTGGCGTACCAATGGCCGTCGTCGTAGCGCGTCCGCGAGCAGAAAACGATCTCCTGCAGGTCTTTCATCGGGCCTGCCAGGGCTTTGGCCAGGAGGTGCGGCGGCATGGCCGGCGCCGCGCCGCGGCCAGGTGTCGCGGTCGCCCCGAGAATCGCCAGGGCCAACAGGCGGAGCAGTCTGTGCATGAGTCGCGCTTTTGGTTCGTTCGGAGCCCGGTTCCTTCGGGCGGTGCGTCCGGTTGCGGGCTGCAAACCATCAGACGCCGCCCGGCCGGCCCGTGTTCAAGCCACTTGCCGCCCGGCCCCGGGCCGCTGCCGCCAGGGCTGCATCAAGCTCGTGCTGGCGGCAGATCGTAGCGCAGGTTTTCCAACCTGCCGTATCGCCGACTTTCAGTCGGCGGAGCGCGAAGAACCTCGGCCCACTTGCGTTCTTCAACGGTCGCAGTCTGGAAAGCCTGCGAAACGGCAGACAGGAATGTCTGCGCTACAAAGCGGGCCCATGCTCTCGAACGGGAGCTTGATGCAGCCCTGCGCCGCCGCGCCCCGCCCGCATTCGGGCTCGACGCGAAGCCGGAAATGTGGAGTGATCGGGCCATGCTGATCAAGCGCTCCTGCCTCGAGGCCGCCCTGCTGCTGGCGGTTTCCGGTTTGCTGGCCGATGCCACCCGCGCCCCCGCCGCCGGACGGCTGGCCCCGCGAGGCGAGCCCTCCAGGAGCGCCCGGGCGGACACGGCGTCGGAACGCGCCGCCATCGAACGGGCGGTGGAGGCGGTCTATCCGGCCCTGGTTCGCATCCATGTGGTCTCGGAGGAGGGCGACGCCGGCCGCATGCAGAAGCTGCGCGCCACGGGCAGCGGCGTGATTGTGTCGGAAGACGGCTACGTGCTCAGCAATCATCATGTGGCAGGGCGGGCCACCCGGGTGGTCTGCCGCCTTTCGGACCGCGAGGAACTGGACGCCGCCGTGGTCGGAACCGACGCCTTGAGCGACATCTGCGTCCTGAAACTCGATCTGTCGGGTCGTCGGGGCAAAGGGAAACTGCCGGTGGCTTCTTACGGAGACTCGGACAAGCTGGCGGTCGGGGACATGGTCCTGGCCATGGGCAGCCCGGCGGGGTTGTCGCAGTCAGTCACCCGCGGGATCGTGGCCAACACCGCGATGATCCTGCCGAACAACATGGGCAACCTGGTGCTGGACGGCGAGCGGGTGGGCGAGTTGGTGCGGTGGATCGGCCATGACGCGGTGATCTATCCCGGCAACAGCGGAGGGCCGCTGGTCAACAGCCGCGGCGAGATCGTGGGCGTGAACGAGGTCTCGGTCGGCAGTCTGGGCGGAGCCATCCCCAGCAACCTGGCCAGGGCCGTCGCGCGCGAGCTGATTGCCCGCGGCTCGGTGGCCCGAAGCTGGATCGGGCTCGAGGTCCAGCCGCTGCTCAAGCAAGACCCGAGCGGCAGCGGGGTGCTGGTTTCGGGCGTGCTTCCCGAAAGCCCGGCGGCGGGC
>JAKLEJ010000228.1 GCA_022711695.1 Verrucomicrobiota bacterium
TTCTACACGAGCAAGGACGGGACCCGCGTGCCGATGTTCATCACCGCGCGCAAAGGCGTGGCGCTGGACGGGAGCAACCCGACGCTGCTCTATGGCTACGGCGGGTTCAACATTCCGGTCACGCCTTCGTTTTCGGTGGCCACGGCCGCCTGGCTGGAGCGCGGCGGCGTTTACGCGGTGGCCAACCTGCGCGGCGGGGGCGAATACGGCGAGGAATGGCACCAGGCCGGCACAAAGCTCAAGAAACAAAATGTCTTCGACGATTTCATCGCCGCGGCGCAATGGCTGGTGGCCAACCGCTACACGCGCCCGGACAAACTGGCCATCATGGGCGGCAGCAACGGCGGTTTGCTGGTGGGGGCGGTCCTGAACCAGCGGCCGGACCTGTTCGGCGCGGCCATCCCCGTCGTCGGAGTCATGGACATGCTTCGCTTCCACAAGTTCACCATCGGGTGGGCGTGGACGTCCGACTACGGGTCGCCGGAGAATCCCGACGAGTTCAAGGCCCTGCTCGCCTATTCGCCTCTCCATAACATCAAGCGCGGCGCCCGGTACCCGGCCACGCTCATCGTCACGGCCGATCACGACGACCGGGTGGTGCCGGCGCACAGCTTCAAGTATGCCGCCACGCTCCAGGCCGCCCAGGCCGGCCCTGCCCCGATCCTCATCCGGATCGAAACCAAGGCCGGGCACGGGGCTGGCAAGCCCACCGCCAAGCTCATCGAGGAAGCGGCCGACCGCCAGGCGTTCCTGGCCAAGGCCCTGAAGATGCCCCCTCCGCGTTGAGTCGGCGTCTCTCCCGGCGGGGGCGTCTGCCCGGCTCAATGTCCGCCGGTGACCGTGTAGCCCTCGCGCCGCAAGTCCTCGGCCAGGTCCTGCTCCATCCGGGCAGCCGCCTCAAATGGCATTGGATTCAGGTGAGCGTAGAGTTCCGGCATCAATCGCAAGCCGTGGCGTTTGACGACTGAGGCTGCCTTGACGCCTTGCTTGTGATTGGCAAACCGTTCAGCCGGGTCCAGGCCGGTCATGCCCACATAGACACAAGGTTTCTGGGGATTGCGCTCGGGATTGGCGGCGCGGACGGCGCGCAATCGGGCGGCGGCGCGGTCGAGCAGCACCACATAGACGTTGTGGTGGTGCTCGGGCTGCTGCCGGGCGCGCAGCGTTCTGTAGGTGCGTCGTTTCATCCGCGCTGGCTTGCTGCGGGTCAAGGCGCGAGGCGGTCCATTCCGTCCGTTGGCGTCCAGGCTCAGGCCGCCAGGAAAAGCCCAACGTTCGCGGACCTTCTCGATCACTCGAGATCGGCGCCCCTCCGGCCGTCCCCTCTCTTTTCGGACGGTCGCTGCCAGATGATCTGACCGTCCTTGACGACCTCCCGGACGCGGTGGAAGGGAATGCGTCGGGCCTGTCCAGACTCGTCCACGACCTCGAACGCGTGCCGTTCGTCCGCCGGAAACGCAACTTCCTGGAGCGCCAGCCGATGGATGGCGTCCTCGAAGCGGTCAAAATAGCCGATTTCGAACCGCCCCTGGCCGAACGCCTTGTCCCAGCGGATGCGGTTCAGCAATTCGTGAATGGGGATCATGGCGCTAATCTTCTACGACAACAACGCGACACTGCTGGATACGCGCACTCATGGTCTCTTCCAGTCCGGACACCCTTTTCCTCGGCAACCACCCCGCCGCGAGCGTCGCCACTTGGTCCAGTCTCTGTGCTTCGGACGCCCTCCTCTCAAGGACGGGCTGACGGAATCCTGCCAGAGTCCGTCCGCCACCTCAACCTCTGAATCCGCGGCTAATCTCACTGGGCAAAGCGGCGGCAGCCGCAGCCGAACTCACAGCCGTTTGACGGCGCAAGGTCTGTGCGGGTTCAGCTTGCCCGGCTTGCAGCCGGAAAGACCCCTGTGGAGTGTCTCTGTGGAGACGACGGGCTCGTCCCTGTCGTCGCTCGACGCCCCCCTGCGGCGGCCAATCCAGGCGCGGTTTCGGACTCGCCCAACATTCCCTGTCGCACGTGCGACATGTAATGTACGAAGGACAGAACCTTCATTTCGCTCAGCCGCCGAGGTTTCAACGCATGCTGGCCGGATGGCGCCCTGCAAAGCGATGGGGCGGTTCGTTTGTGCCCCTCAACGACCATGGCCCTCGATGTGCGCGTCAATGCGGGCTCTGTCCGCATCCCAGCCCGGGCTTGACGACAGAATCGATTCGGCAAAGACTGCCATCCCAATGAAACCGCATCGCGGAAATCTCATCCTCGTTTTCGGCATTCTCAGCCTGGTTGTCTGCGGCCCCATCGGCATCGCCGCCTGGGTCATGGGCAATGGCGATCTCAAAGCGATTGACGCCGGGCTGATGGATCCGGAGGGCCGAAGCCTCACCAATGGCGGACGCATCTGCGGCATGATCGGCACGCTTCTCACCGTGGTCGGATGCGTCGTGGGCCTGGTCGCCGCGATCGTCTTCGGGCTGGTGGGGAGCCTGGGGTAAAACGCCGGCAGAAACGCCTGTCGAGATATGTCCTATCGGGCCCTCGCATTGTTGAACCTCGGCGGAGGGGAGATCCTTCTGATCCTGGTCCTGCTGCTTGTGGCGGCGCTCGGCGTCGCCGTGGTGGGCGTCATCGTCTGTTTCGCGGCCCGCGGGTCCCCGGGAAAGGCTGGCTCCGCTTCCCGGCGAGCAACTCCCACGCCCTCCTTGTCAGCACAACCCCCAGACTTCGAGCAGCAGCTTCGCACTCTGGCAAAGCTGAGGGATGAAGGCGTGATCACCGAGGAGGACTTCAACGCAAAGAAGAAAACGCTGCTTGGCATCTGAGTTGGCGGTTTGCCGACTCCGCTCCGGCAGGCCCTGCCGGTTGCGCCTTTGTCTTGCTGCCGACAACCGCCGAGATTGCACCGAGCCGCGCCCCTTCGGCCGCAGGACCGAACCTCGACCCCATCCAGCCTTCTGAGCCCTGCCTCGGTCCGATGTTTCCCAACGCCTCAACGTTGGCCGCGCACCGTCACGGTCCAGTTTTTGTCTCCGTCTTCGGTCATCTTGACCACTGGTCCAAGAAAGGCAGCGATGATCGAAGCGTTGGTCAACGTGTGCAGGCTGGGGCGGCGGGTGCGGAAGACGCCGCCCGCGCCCAAGGCCAGCGGCAGGAGGAGTTGGTCAGCGAGGTGGTCGCACACAGGGGCTTCCGCCTCGAGGTAGTGGCGCACTTGCCGGGCGCACTCCTCCGCCACCTGCTCGGCGGGCTTGCGGATCTCTCCGAAGGCGGTGAAGACGGCGGCAACTTCCTCGAAGCGGAGTCGGGCAATGATGGCATTGCCGGGACCGTGAGCCGGGACCACGCGCGACGCGATGTCCTGGCGGCTCCAGTGCAACCCGTGCTTAAGAGCTTCGGCCTCGCGAGCGGCGACGTGTGCGGGGAGGCTGGAAGTGAGCACGTCCGCGCTGCGGCTGACGGCCTTGCCGCGCTCGAGCAACCGCAGCGGCGCGCGATTCTCCCATGGCTGAACCGCGACGCGGATGGCCCCTCCGCCGGCGGAATGGAAGCCGTGGCGGAGGAGTTCCAGGGTAGCCACGACCCCAACGCTCCGCAAGGCTGGCAGAAAGCTCTCCTGAATGAACTCGACCGGCGGGGCCATGCTGTTGTGGGTGCCGCCGCGAACGATCGCCGTCGAGGGCCCAGCCGCGCCAAGAAGGATGGGGAGGACGGTCTGGAGCACCAGGGTCGTGCTGCCGGCCGTGCCGATGTCGAACGCGTAGTCGCCTGCCCGGGGTTTGCCAGGGACAAACGCAATCTCGGAACTCCCCAGCGCGGCGCCCTCGAGAGATCCGCCCGAGACCTGCGCCGCCGCTTGCACCGCCGCCAAGTGTTGGCGCTGCAGGCCGGGTTTGAGCCGTCGTGACCGGATCCGTTCGATCTTCACTGGGACACCGGCAATGGCCGCCAACGCCACAGCGGTGCGGAGGATTTGGCCGCCCCCTTCTCCCTGGGACCCGTCAATGGTTATCATCAGGCCCAGTCTCCGGCCCTGGGGCTTCCCTTTCAAGCCAACGCGCGCCTGACCACCGCCGCGACCCGCGCGGCGGAGAAGGCGGCGCACGGGAAACTCGGAGCATTTTGCGAAAAGGCGGAGGTGGCGTATTGTGCCAGCGTGACAAGAGACCCTCAGTGAGACCAAAGACCAACCCCTGAGAAGACTATGTTTACACTGACCGCCGACAAAATCCTCCCCTGCACGGTCACGGGTTCGTGGCCGCGGCCGCGCTGGTTCGACGACAGCATGTTCGGCCGGCCGCTGGACACCTGCATGATGGACATCCGCTTCCGCGAGAAGTTCCAGGACGCCCTGGCCACGGTGCTCAGCGACCAGGAACGGGCGGGGCTGGACATCCTGACGCACGGCGACCTGCATTGCGACGACGACATGGCCGGGCGCTCGTGGCACCATTACCCGTTGCAGCGCTGGGCGGGGTTCTCGGGCGACTATCTGCAATCCGAGGCCACCCGCTCGCCCTGGCTGCGCTACCCGCCCGGCACGCTCCTGAACGAGATCTACACCGGTTGGCGCTGGCCGCGGGTGATCGACAAGGTGGAGCACCGGCCGCTGGACTACGCCAAGATCTGGCGGATGGCCCAGGCCAAGACGGCCCGGCCGGTGCGCTTCGGCACGTGCTGCTCGCAGGTGATGGGGCTGTTCCTGGATATCCACACCCCGAAGTACAAGGACCGGCACGAGATCGTCTGGGACATGGCCGTGGCCATGAACAAGGAGCTGCGGGCGCTGCGCGACGCCGGCTGCAAGTGCATCCAGATCGAGGAGCCCACCCTGCATTTCTGGGCCAACACCTACGGGCGCGCCCACGAGAACGTGAAGTTCATGGTCCAGGCCTACAACCGCGAGGTCGAGGGCCTGGACGACGTGGAAATCTGGATCCACACCTGCTGGGGCAACCCCAACATGCAGCGCGTGATCGAAAACGACAGCTACCGCGAGTCCTTCGAACTGTACCTGGAGGCCTGCCGCGGGGACGTCTGGACGATCGAAACCAAAGACCGCGGGCTGCGCGAGCTCGAGCTGTTCGCGCCCTTCAAGGGAAAGCTCAAAAAGAAGATCTGCGTCGGCGCGGTCAGCCATCGCACCCTGCAGGTCGAGCGCCCCGAGGAGGTCGCCGCCACCATCCGGCAGGCGCTGAACCACATCGCGCCCGAGCAACTGATTGTCTCGAGCGACTGCGGCTTTGGCCGGCAGGGATGCAACCGGGACATCGCTTTCTTCAAGAGCACGGCCATTGCCCAGGGCACGAACATCGTCCGGCGCGAGCTGGGCCTGCCGGTCACGCCGGTGCGGGCGGCCGATCCCGCCCTACAGACGGATCTCGTTCCCAGGACGCCGGACCGTTGAGAACGGGCTGCTGTCCTCAGGGGCGCTATCCCCTGCGCGTTTCGCGGCGGCGCTTCGGGCTTCAGGTCGGCCGGCGGCGCCCTCCGAACGCGGATGCGGGAGAAGGAGCTCAGGGGCCGACCCATTTTCCAGGCGCGCCGCAGCCTCCGCCGGCCCAGAGGAATTCCTCGAACGGGTAGGTTTCGCGGAATTCCTTCAGCCTGGCCTGGACCTCCGGCGTCCACTGCGTTTGGTGGCAGTTCAGACTGGCCAGGCGTTGGGCCTGGAAGGAGAGCACCTCGAGGGTCACCAGGTCTTCCGGCAGTTTCGCGCCTGCGGGGACGGGGGCGCCAACGACTTTGGCCCAGCCCTCCAGTTGCCTGCCGAGGACGGCATGATAAACGGCAGCCGATGGCAAAACCCTCCTGGCCGCCTCATCGGTTGCCGCCCCGACCGCGATGTGGTCCCGGTGCCGGGTGAAGCCGTCAGGCCCAAAGGTCAGAACCACATCAGCGTGAAAGGCAGCTAACTCTTCCGCCACTCGCTCGCTGAGCTTGGCTTTGGCCTGGGTCAGCGTGCCGTCTCCAAAGCCCAGAAAGCTCGGAGGCTGCCTGACGCCGAGGGCAGCCAACGACTTTGCGCCCTCCTGCTCCCGCTCTTTGCCGAGGGCTGCTCCTTGAAGGCGCTTTCCCGACACGTCCTTTCCACC
>JAKLEJ010000229.1 GCA_022711695.1 Verrucomicrobiota bacterium
TTGACAGCGTCGCTCTCGTTGCGTGTTTCCTTTTCGCGACGAAGGCAGGCCTCGTGGCCAAATCGATGGTTGCCGGGTGGCTCGGCATCGGTTTTGCCTGCTTCTACTGGCTGACAGGTTGGGGGCTGATTGGCCTTTTTCTCCTTGCGGCTCTGAGCTCTTTCATCATCCTTTACCGCGCCTGGAAGGAGGCGCATTTGCCGGAAAAGTGAGAGGATGACTTTGTCATCCGCGGCCAGGTGGCGCCGGCCTCGGATCCCCGGATTGTCGCCTGGCGGATTGGCCTGAGCCTGGCCGGGGTGGTCTCTGCCGGTCTGGCATGGTTGTGCCGCCGACAAAACCGCAGTCTCTTATGAAGATGTGGCAAGGCGGACTGCGTTTCTGCGGCCGGTTTTCGCGCTCGCTCTCGCGTGGGGTCTGGACGCCGGACGCGGATGAGACGCGATTTCTCGCCGGGCTTCCCATCGCCCTGTTCATTCTCGTGTTCCTCCGGGCAGACGAGCGGTTTCAGCCTCTGGGGCCCAACCTGATCCTGGCTGTCTTTGCGCTTTGGTGCATGGCCTACGTGCTCAAGTTCCGGAAGCGCCTGAAGCGCCGCTCCGAGCTGAAACGCGCCATCCTCCCCCCGGCGGTGTTTGTCGGGCTGCTCCTGAGCCTGCGCTTCTGCTGAGCGGTCACGCCAGCGCGGAGGCCAGGAGTTCGGCGAAGTGGATCGGGCGGGTTGGCGTGAGATGTTCGATCTGCTGGCGGCAGCTTGTGCCCGAGGCGACCACCTGGACGCCGGCGGGCTGGGCGCGGATCTTCTCCGCGAGGTCTGAGCCGACTTCGACCGAAAGCGCGTAGGTGGACTTCTTTGCTCCGAAGGCCCCGGCCATCCCGCAGCAGCCGGTTTCCAGCAGCGTTGGCGCGGCGCCCGGCAGCCGCCGCGCCAGGCGCTCCAGGAAGGCTGGATCGCGCAGGGCCTTGGCATGGCAATGGGCGTGGATGGCCACCGGCCCGGGCAGAGCCTTGAATCGCAACGCCGAAGGCTCGCGTTCAAGCAGGCGCTCGATGAACTCCTCGAAGAGCTGGCTGCGCGCGGCCACTTCCTGCGCCCCCGGCAAACCGAGTTCGCGATAATCCTGGGCCACCATGGACCAGCAGGAGGGTTCAAGGAACAGGATGGGCGTGGTGTCGCCCGGCTGGTTCAAGAGGGCCAGATTGTGCCGGCCCAGGCGCGCCGCTTCGGCCAGGTTTCCCTGACTGAAAGCCGGGCGTCCGCAACATTGGCGGCCCGCGACCAACCGGACCTCGAACCCCGCGGCCTCGAGCACGGTCACCGCCGCCTGGCCGATGTGAGGCTCGTGGTAGCGCACAAAGGTGTCGTCCCAGAGAATGACCGGTCCGCGGTGTCCCCGTGGCGGCGCGGGGCGTTGGCGGAACCACCGATCGAACCGCTGCGCCGCGTAGCGGGGCAGGGGACGGTCCGCCGTGAAGCCGGCGGCTCTCTCGATCAGCCATCGCACCGGGCGTTGGGCCAGCAGGGCATTGGCCAGACGCGGCGCCAGGCAGCCCAGCCGCCCGAGCAAATCCACGCGGCTGACGAGCCTGGCCTGAAGCGGGATTCCCTCGAGCGCGTGCCGCGCATGGGTCAGCTCGGCTTTGAGCAGGCTGAGGTTGACGTTGGAGGGGCACTCGGTGGCGCAGGCCTTGCAGGAGAGACAGTAATCGAGGGCCGCGGCCAGCTCGGGCGCGACCAGCGGGTTGCCGCCGCCGCAGCGACCGTCGAGGGCGGCCCGGACCAGGTTGGCGCGGCCGCGGGTGGACATGAGCTCGTCGCCCCGGACCCGATAGGTCGGGCACATGGTGGCGCTCTGTTTCAGGCAGCCGCCGCACCCGTTGCACTGCTCGAGATTGGCGACAAACGACTTGTCCTTGGCGGCGAAGGCCAGCACCGGCTGGAACGGGAGCTGGAGACTCCGTCCGGCGCCCAGCCGCAACGGCTCGTCCAGACGGTATGACGGCAGCGGCGCGGCTTGAGGAGTCCTCTTTGCCGCGGGGACTTCGAGTATCTTGCCCGGGTTCAGCAGGTAGCCCGGGTCGAAGGACTCCTTGATCCGCCGCATCGCCTCAAGCAGTTCCTCGCCCACCTGCTCGCGCATGAACTCGGTGCGGGCGATGCCCACGCCATGCTCGGCTGCGAACGAGCCGTTGAATTGCCGGACCAGGGCGGACACCTCGGAGCCGATGCGCCGCAATCGCGCCACGTCCTCCGCCCGGTGCAGGTCGAGCAGGGGACGAATGTGCAGCAGTCCGGTGGCGGCGTGGCCGTAGAAACAGGCGTTGACGCCCAGCGGGTCGAGGAGCGAGCGCATCGCGGCCACGAACTCGGGGAGCCGTTGCGGGCGCACCGCGCAGTCCTCGATGCAAGTGACCGGTTTGGCGGGCCCGGCGCAGCCCGTCAGCAGCGAAAGCCCCGCCTTGCGCAGCGCCCACACCAGGGCCATTTCATCGGGCGCGGTGACGGCGCGGAGGCGCAGGCCCAGCCGCAGGTCGCGCAAGGCCGCCAGCTTTTCGCGAACCTGGCCGTAGAACTCGACGATCAGGAAGGACTCGCAAGGCCGGGCGTCCAGTTCGAGCAGATCGCGCGCGGCCTGGAATCGGATCTGGCCCCGGGTTTGATCGAACAGGGCGCGGTCCACGTGCTCGATGGCGGCTGGCTGCAGTTCGAGCAGGGCCACCGTGGCCTGCATCGCCTCCGCCACCGAGGGGAAGAAGACCAGGCCCAGCCCTTTGTCCTTCGGCAGCGGGACGAGTCTGAGTTCGGCCGAGACGATGCCCGCGAGGGTGCCTTCGCTGCCGGCCAGCAGGTGCAGCAGGTTCCCGGGCTCCTCGAGCACCCGGCTCAGTCCGTAGCCGGGCCAGCGCTTGCGCAGGCCGGACGGCATGAACCGGGCGATGGCGTCGGCATGCCGACGCGCCAGTTCGTCCGCCAGGGCGCGCTGTTCCGGCAAGGCGCTCGCCGCCGGATCGAAGGTCAGCACGCGCCCATCCACAAGCGCCACCTCGGCGCTCGCCAGGTGCTGGCCGGTCGTGCCATACAGCGCCGCGCGCGCCCCGGAGGAATCGTTGGCGATCATGCCGCCCAGGGTGGCGCGCGAACTGGTGGCCACGTCCGGACCGAACGTCAGGCCGTGAGGCTTGAGGAAGGCGTTCAACTGGTCCAGCACCACGCCCGCTCCCACCTTCACGGTGCGCCGCTCCAGGTCCAGCCCCGAGATTTGGCGGTTGTGCCGCGCGAAATCGAGGATCAGCCCGCTGCCCAGGGCCCCGCCGGTCAGGCCGCTCCCGGCGCCTCGCGGCGTCAGCGGCACGCCCGCGTCGGCCGCCGCCCGAATGATCGAGGCCGCTTCGCTGGCCGACCGCGGAAAGGCCACGCCCATCGGCTCGACCTGGTAGATCGAGGCGTCGGTCGCGTAGAGCTGCCGCGTGAGGTTGTCCAAGCGCACCTCACATCCCGCGGCCTCCAGGGCGCGTTGTTGCGATGTCCCAGCCATCTGAACGAGCGAACTTAGGGACGCCGCGCCCGAAACACAATCCCGGAGGAAAATCCCGAATCCGCAGGTTGACGGACTACCGGAATGAGACAAGACTCGCCGCCGTGGCCACGCCCCCAACTGCCAGCCCTTCGCCGCCGTTCTTGAAACGGCATCCCGACGGCGTGTTCCTTTCCCTGAAAGTGCAGCCGCGGGCTTCCGCCGACGCCGTCGCTGAGGCGGTCGGCAACGAACTCAAGATCAAGGTGACCGCTCCGCCCGTGGATGCGGCCGCCAACGAGGCGCTGCTGCGGCTGCTGGCTGGCGTGCTCGAATGCCGACGGGGCGACCTCCAGATCGTCCGGGGCCAGACCTCCCGCCATAAGGTTGTCTTTGCTCGAGGCGTGAGCCTGGAACGGGCTTCCGCCCGGCTCCGCCCCTGATGCCTGTCGGTTCGGCCCTGGCGCGATCGGCGAGACTGGAGGCGCCAGTCCGATCCTGGAGGAAGGCCGGGGGCTCGGGGCGGTTTCCGGTTTTTGCCTTGGGCTGGCCGCGCAGCCATGCTAGATTCTGCTCATGCCCGATTCGGCAGATGCGCGGCGAAGATGGTTTGGCCTGTTCTTCCTGGTCGTGGCCGGGGGCATGCTGATCTGGGGCGAAACCGTGCTCAAGCCGAGCCTGAGCGGCCTGGCGTTTCTGCTCTATTGGTTCGTGTGCTTCCTCCTCACCAGCCTGGCCATCGTCATTGCCATCCTCGACATGCGCGCCACCCGGCGCCGCGCCCGCGAGGAGCAACGCCGACTGCTGGAGCGCACCTGGAACGGCCTCGACCACCGGCCCGACGACTGGGACCAAACCCGCTGAGCGATCCCCGGCGGGCCATCGCCCTCCGCCGCTGGCGCAATGTTTTCTGGCCCCGCCAAGCGCCCTCGGCTAGGTTGGCCGCGTGCTGTCTGAAAAACCATGGAGACCCGAGGCGGTGCTGCAGCTCGGAGCGGGCATCGCTTTCTCCATGTTCGCCGGCATGGCCCTCCTGGCAGGCCTGGGCTCGATCCTCCTCGGCCTGGACAAGCCCGCCAGAGACTTCGTCGGCTTTGTCGTCGGCGCCGCCTTTTTTCAGGGCGCCGCCCTGGTTTGCATCTGGGTGTTCCTGCGCCGGCACGAGATGACCTGGAGCGAGGCGTTCGGTTTGTCACGCGCCCCGGCGAGCCTCCGCCGGGCGCTGATCGAGGGCGGTCTGGCCGCGCTGGTGACGCTTCCGGCGGCCTTCCTGCTGGGCAAGATCGCCGAGCTGTTGCTGGCGCGCCTGGGAGTCGCCGCTCAGTTGCAGGTGGCCGTCCGGCTGCTCCAGGATCGGCCTCCGCCCGAGCAGATGGTCGTTTACGGATTGGGCGCGGTCCTGCTGGCGCCTGTGGCCGAGGAAATGCTTTTTCGGGGCATCCTCTATCCCACCCTCAAGCAGAGCGGCCATCCGCTGCTGGCGCTCCTGGTGACTTCGCTCCTGTTTGCCGCGACCCATCTGAACCTGATGGCGTTCGTGCCGCTGACCTTCCTGGCCATCGTCTTGACGTGGCTATACGAGCGGACCGCCAACCTGACGGCCCCTATCGTGGCTCACGTCCTTTTTAACGCGGTCAACTTTGCGCTCATCCTGTTGCAGCCGTCCTGGATCGCGGCCCGCCCTGGTTCGCCCTGACTCGGATTCCTCACGCGTTGCTTATTTCCGTCCCGGACTTCGCTTCCATCGCGTCCGAAAACCCGTTTCGGGCGCGGGTCGCGGGCGGGCGGCGCCCTCGGATTGTCGGGGCTTGCTCCGGCCTTGGCTGTCCGCTTTTGGGACGTTCCTCCATGTGGGAGGCCGCCGGGTGTCCCAAAACCGGCAGGAGGCGCTAGCCGCTAAACGGCGCGATCCTGGCACGAATCCTGATGCCGAACCTGTGCGTCTGGCGATGAGAGCCGTCGAAACAACCGTCGCTGCGGGGCGGGTCCGTGGGCGAGCCTCCTCCCGGGGTTTTACCCTGGTCGAGTTGATGATCGTGGTGGCCGTGCTCGGGGTGCTTGTGGCCATCGCCATGCCCGCGTTCGCCAAGTCGCGCATGAGCGCCCAGAACGGCGCCTATATCGCGAATCTTCGCGCGGCCAAGAACGCCTTTCTCCAGTATTGCATCGAGCGGGGCAATTACCCCGCGGACAGCACTCCCGGAATCGTTCCGGCCGGCATGGAACCCTATTTGGGCCGCTTTCCCTGGACGGCGGTGAACAGCCTGGGGGGACGCTGGGATTGGGACTATCGCCAATTCGGATGCGTGGCCGGCGTGTCCGTCTATCAGCCGGCCGCCAGCCAGGAGCAGATGCTTCGAATCGATCAGACCATCGACGACGGCGACCTGGCCAACGGCGCCTTCCGCGAGCGCAGCGCGGGTTTCATCTCCATCATCGAGTAAGGACGCTGTGAGCATGAGCGCGGCAATTGATGGCGAGTAGCGCGGGATGAATGATGGAATGGGCTGAAGCCGAAGGAGACGGGCGTGCGGGGGGAGGGAGGGGTTTCTCAGC
>JAKLEJ010000023.1 GCA_022711695.1 Verrucomicrobiota bacterium
AGGAGGTGGAGGGCGTGCTGCAAAAGCTGGCCGCGCGCGGCATCGAGATCCGCCCCGGGCGGGCGCTGGATTTCGGGTGTGGAGTGGGGCGATTGACCCAGGGGTTGGCCGACACGTTTCAGGAGGTGCATGGGGTGGACATCTCGCCCTCGATGGTCGAGCACGCCAGGCGGTTCAACCCGCACGGCAACCGCTGCGTGTTTCATGTCAACGGCGAGAGCGACCTTCGGCTGTTTCCCGACGCGCATTTCGATTTCGTGATGACGCTGATCACGCTGCAGCACATCGAGCCGAAGTACTCGACGGCGTATCTGCGCGAATTCCTGAGGGTGTTGAAGCCGGGCGGCGTGGCCGCGTTTCAAATCCTCGAGGCGACTTTCCTGCGGTCGATGATCCCCGATTTCGCCGCCAACGCCGTCCGCCGCTGGCGCAGCGGCCGCAAACCGATCATCGGGATGTTCGGCGTGAACAAGGGCGAGGTGGACCGGCTGGTGACGGAAGCCGGGGGCGAGGTGCTGCACTTCGAAGCGGCGCCCTTCGAGCATCCGCGCTGGAGGTCCATGTTCTACGCGATCCGGCGCAAAGGCTGAGCGGCCCGCGGCTCCCGCGCCCCGGGGATTCGGCGGGAGCGGGCAAAAGACGTTTGCGCCGGGCTGTGGGACCGCTACCATCGCCGACGCACATCGAACACACGATCTTCCTATGATGCTGGCGGTTGAAACCAGCGGGCTGACCCGCTGCTTCGGCGAGGTCCGGGCCGTGGATTGCCTGGACCTGCGCATCGAGGCCGGGCGCTTCTACGGGTTCCTGGGGCCCAACGGCGCCGGCAAATCCACCACGATCAAGATGCTGACGGGCCTGCTGGCGCCGAGCAGCGGTTCGATGCGGCTGCTGGGGCAGGAACTGGCCGATCCCGAACAGGCCCGGGAGGTCAAACGCCGCATCGGCGTCGTGCCCGAGAACCTGGCCCTGTTCGACAACCTGACCGCGCGGGAATACCTGACGTTTGTCGGGCGGATGTATCTGCTCCCGGCCGCCGTCATCCGGGACCGGTCGCGGGAACTGCTCCAGATGATGAGCCTCGACCACGAGGAGAAGAAGCTGGCGCTGGAGTATTCGCACGGCATGAAGAAGAAACTGGCGCTGGCGGCGGCCCTGCTGCCCAACCCGGAGCTTCTCTTTCTGGACGAGCCGTTCGAGGGCGTGGACGCGGTGTCGTCGCGGGTTCTCCGGGACACGCTCAAGCGGTTTGTGCAGCGGGGCGCGACGGTCTTCCTGACTTCTCACGTGCTGGAAATCGTCGAGAAGCTCTGCACGGATGTCGGAATCATCGCCCGCGGCCGCCTGGTCTGCCAGACCTCGATGGAGGAGGTTCGGAAGGACGGCTCGCTGGAGGAGCGTTTCCTGGCGGCCGTGGGCGGAGGGCAGGCCGAGGTCCAGAAGCTGAGCTGGCTGGAGGACTGATCGTGAACTGGCAGCAACTGCACGCTCTGCTCTGGCTTCGCTGGCGACTGGCGCGCAACCAATGGAGCCGCGGCGGCCAGATCAACGCGGTGATCTCGCTCATCGCGGCGGTCCTGGGGCTGTCGCTCGCGGCTGCGGGGGGCTTGGGAGGCTTTCTGACCGGCTGGCTGGGCCTGGCTTCGGTTTCACCCCTGGTTCTCATGCTGGTCTGGGACGGACTGATCGGGCTCTTCTTGATGTTCTGGTCCATTGGGCTCGTCACCGAGCTTCAGCGCTCGGAGATCATCGACTTCACCAAGCTGCTGCACCTTCCCGTGTCGCTGCGGGGGGTGTTTGTGCTGAACTACCTGGCGTCCCATTTCAGCCTGAGCCTGGCGATATTGCTGCCGGCCATGGCGGGGCTGAGCCTGGGGCTGACGCTTGGGCGCTCGCCCGGGATGATCCTGCTGCTGCCCCTGGCGCTGGCCTTTCTCTTCACGATCACCGCGTGGACCTATTGTCTGCGGGGCTGGCTGGCCCAACTGATGTGCAACCAGCGGCGCCGGCGCGCCATCGTGATGGGGGTGACCTTCGCTTTCATTCTCCTGGCCCAGCTTCCCAACCTGGCCTCGAATGTCTGGCTTCGGCCAGGCTCCCAGGGCGGCGGCGCAGACCCGCGGGAACGGGCCGAACGCCGGGCCCGGGACCGCCAGGCGCGCGAACGCGCGATCGGCCTCTTCACGACAGCGCATCGATTCGTGCCGCCGCTGTGGCTCTCCGGCGGGGCGCGCGCTTTGGCGGAGGGCCGGGTGGGGCCCGCCCTGCTCGGCACAGCCGGCCTGGCGTTTCTGGGCGCCCTGGGGCTGCGCCGGGCCTACCGTTCCACCCTCCGGTTCTACCGCGGAGGAGACCCGAGCGGCGCGACTCCGGCTCCGGCGAAGGTCCCTCCCCCGGCGCGATACGGCGGCGCGCTGCTGGTGGAGCGAAGGATTCCGCTTGTGCCGGAGGAGGCCGGCGCCCTGGCCCTGGCCAACCTGCGCTCAATGATGCGCGCCCCCGAGGTCAAGATGGCCCTGTCCCTGAACGTGGTCATCTTTGGGATCATCGGCGTCGGCCTCCTGATGCGGCGGTCTGGCCGGATTCCGGAACTGGCCGAACCCTTCGTGATCAGCAGCACGGTCCTGGTCACCTTCCTGGGGCTGCTGCAGATCCTCTTCAACCAGTTCGGCTTTGACCGGGACGGTTTCCGCGCGCTCGTCCTCCTGCCCGCGCGGCGCTGGCACGTGCTGCTGGGCAAGAACCTCTCGCTGCTGCCCCCGGCGACGGTGGTGTTCCTGGCGTTTCTGGTCATGATGGGCCTGCTGGTGCGACCGCCCCCCTGGACGCTGGCCGCGGTCTGCCTCCAGTTTTGCGCGGGGTTTCTGGGGCTGAGTGTGGCCGGCAACCTGGCCTCGATTCTCGCGCCTCACCGCATCGCGGCCGGCTCCCTGAAGCCGACCCGGGTCAAGGCTTCCACCACCCTGGTGATGGTGCTGGCGCAGATGGTCTTCCCGTTCACGGTGCTTCCCCTGGCCCTTCCGGCAGCCTTGGGCGCGCTGTTCGAGCATCTGGGCTGGCTGCCGGCCGCCGCAGTCAACCTTACGCTCTCGGCCCTGCTCTGCCTGGCCGCCGCGCTGCTCTACGGCGCGACTCTCGAACCCCTGGGACGCCTGCTTCAGCGGCGCGAGCAAGCGATCCTGCTGGTCGTAACCCAGGAAGTGGAATAGCCCGCCCTTCTCACCGGGTTCTCGGACGCGATGGGCGCCAAGTCCGGTCAGCGCAACCGCAAGCCGATGAGGCAAAGCCGGAAGGGCGGGCTCTGGCAAAACCGCCCCGGTTCCCGGCTGAACGGAATCGCCATCACAGTGTGGCCTGACCGCAAGATCGACAACGGGCAGAGGTTGCCACGCAAAGGGGGCTCTCTCTCAGTGCCTTGAAGGGCGGTCTTGCATACACCCGAATTTCTCCGGGAGGAATTCGGGATCGGGGCCGCCGTGCCCCAGACGGCGCTTGCGCGCCGCAGGCGCCCGGGCCGCGCAAGTCGCCCCCGCTGCTAGGCGGTTGCGGCGCGCTGGATTTTGGGGTTGCGCCGCCCCGCCAATTTCCCGAGCATATCCGCCGCGGAAAAGGGATCGATCAGGCGCCCGCGCTCCCGATGGAAGGGGCGCGGCCCTCTTCGCGGAACCACCGCTGCCGACCATGCAGTTCATGCGAGCCAGATTCTCGATCGCCGCGCGCGGGCAATGAAGCACGTCTCCCAACTGGACGGCGTCCGCGGCGTGGCGATTCTGCTTGTGCTGGTGTACCACTATGTGCCCTGCCAGTTGACCCCCCTGCACGGCAGCCCCCTGTACTACGGCTGTCGCGCGCTGAGCCTGACCTGGTGTGGTGTCGATCTCTTCTTCGTGCTCTCCGGGTTCCTGATCGCCGGCATCCTGCTGGACAACCGCGACACCTCGAACTACTTCCGGGTCTTCTACTTCCGCCGGGCCTGCCGCATTCTGCCGCTCTACTTTCTGCTGCTGGGCTCTTTCCTGTGGGCGTCGGCGTCCAGCCTGGCGACTTCGCCCTCGTTCCGATGGCTGTTCCAGGACCCGCTGCCAATCTGGTCCTACGCCACGTTTACCCAGAATTTGTTCATGGGCGCGGCGGGACACTGCGGCCCCCACTGGCTCGGGATCACCTGGTCGCTCGCCGTGGAGGAGCAGTTCTACCTCGTCGTGCCTCTCCTGGTTTTTCTTCTCCCCCGTCGAGTCCTGCTGGGCGTCCTGATCGCGGCCGTCCTCGCCGCCCCGGTTCTGCGAGCGGTGTTCGCCGGCTTCCATACGTTCGTCAACACCCCGTGGCGATCGGACTCGCTCCTGTCCGGAGCGGCGCTGGCCTTGCTGGTGCGCTGGCCGCCTTTCCTTGCCGCGGTTCAGCGGCATCGGCGCCGGGTGCTGACTTTGTTCGGGCTCCTCCTCGCCGGGGCGGCTCTCATGACCTGGCGCCCCGCGCTCTTTGGCGCGTTCAACCATTTCTGGCTGGCCGGGTTGTTCGCCGTCCTGGTGCTGATCGCCTTTGCCGGGCTCGAGCCTCGGATCGTCGGTTGGTTGCGCCTGCCCTTCTTCGTCTGGTTTGGACAGCTTTCGTACGGGATCTACATGTTTCACCAGGCGGTCAGCGGCCTGACGCACGGGCTGTTGCGGCAGAGCGCCCCCCAAATGCAGAAGCCGGCCGACCTCGGCGTCACCGCGCTGGCTTTGGGCGCCACCCTGCTCCTGGCGTGGGTCTCTTACCGGTTCTTCGAGAAGCCGATCCTGCGGATCGGACATCGCTACCAATACGATCACCCAACCAAGAGCGCGGAGGGGCCTCACACAAGCGCGCCGGGCGGCAACCACGCAACCCCTGAAGCCTGCGCCGTCTCCGAGGTTCGGGAGGCCGGACGGGGATAGCTGCGGGCTCCAATGCGGGGCAACCACGCGATGGCCGTTTCGGACCCGAGAAGTCCCCGGGGGGGCGCTCCCCATCGGTCCGCCTCGCCTCGGGAGCGATGGGCTGGCGCGGGCTTGAGTCGGCACCCACGACCGAGCCCGAGAAACTGTTTTGCGCAACTGCTTCTTTTTGGTTAATGTTAGAGTGACAAATGGCTGGATCGAAAAGCAGGTATGGCGGCGGCTTGCCAGCCCGGCGGGCGGCGGCAGCGCTCTTCCTGGCGATGATCCTGCCTGCTTGCGGTCAAACCTACATCAGCGAGATCTTCTTCAATCCTCCGAGCTCGGACGCGCCCAACCAATACATCGAGCTGCGGGGACAACCCAACCGGACGCTGGCCAGCGGTTCCTACCTGGTGGCGGTCCATGGCGATGCGGCCTCCGATCCCGGGACGGTCTGCAACGTGTTTGACCTCTCGGGCCGTGTCATCGGCGGGAACGGGTTCCTGGTGCTCTTTCAGAAGGATGCCGTTTACACGGCACATCCTTACGCCAAGGTGTTGGCCAACACCGGGGGAACAGGCTGGGGCAGCGGGTCGAGCAGCTCGATCGGGCACCAGGGCGAGAATGAATCCACGGACCTGCCCCACGCGTCCGTCACATTCCTGCTTATCCAATCCACGACGCCGCCCGTCCTCGGCGACGACATCGATGGGGATGACAACGGAACGCCGGACGGGGCGGTCTGGGCCGGCTGGACCATTCTCGATTCGGTGGGGGTGCTGGACGCCGATGGCGCCGGCGACGCGGCCTACGGCAGGATCAGCTTCCGCCGAAGCACCTTCCCCGGAAAGGGCGCGGCGGCGACGGGAACCATCATCCCGATCGGGTTTACGCCCTCCTACGTGGGCCGCACGGGCAACACCACCGGATATGCCGCCGGCGATTGGGTGGCCAGCGACAACCTCCCGGGCGCCGCCCCCAACTGGAGTTTGAGCGATGGGACCACCACCCCATCGGCCTACGATGCGGAACCCCTGAACCACATCGGCAAGTCCAATTTTGGCGCCGCCGCTCTGCATGGAGTCGTGGCGGTTGCTCCGGTCGCGGGGTTGCCGTTGGCGGAGGGGGGCGAAGCCGCAAGTTACCGGGTGGGACTCAACACCCTCCCCGCCGGGGCAGTCACGGTGCAGGCCACCGCCCCCGCCGGGCTGGAACTGAGCACGGACGGCGGCGTGACCTGGGGAGCCACGCGTTCCCGGGTGTTCACTACGACCAACCTCCAAACCATCGCCGTGCGGGCCCTGGAGGATAACACGATCGACACCACCCCGCACCTGAAGACCGTGCGGCATGCCATCACGGCCAGCGCTGACGCCACACGGTATCCGGTCGGCAGCCCCGGCCCGGCGGTGGACGCCGCCATCACCGATCAGGAGTTCCTGCTTTTCAACGAGATCAAAGTCAACCCCCCCGGCACAAACGATGGCCCGTGGGAATACATCGAGCTTCGGGGCAACCCCGGTGTGCGGCTGACCAACATCTATTTCCTGTCGATCGAGAGCAGCGGGAGCAAGAACCCCGGCAAGGCGAACCTGGTGATCGATCTGTCGTCCTCGTGGCTGGGCAGCGCGGGGTTGCTGGCGATCGGCGCGACCAACCGCCCTTACTCGATCCCCGGCACGGCCAACTACTTTGGCGATCCCCGGTTCAACCAGCCCGATGGGATCCTGGGCAACGGCAGCCGGTCGTTCCTCCTGGTCAGCAGCCCGCGCGCCATCGAGGAAGGCCTGGATCTGGATGGAGGGGACAATGGCATCCTCGAAGAACTGCCCGCCGGAACGACCCTCCTGGACTCGATCGCCTGGTCGGATGGCTCGACAAACGACGTGCTCTACGGCCCCGCTCTGAATCTCTCGAACGGCCTGTCGGATGCCGCCCTTCGCCTGCCGGCCCGGAACACCCCCAACACGGCCGAGGGCTGGGTGTTTGGCGATCTCCTGGGCGAGACGCCGGGCTCGCTGGATTTCGACCCGGAACGCGCCTGCGACGACTTTCCATTCGGCACGCCGCTGACACCCGGCCGGGTGAATTCCATCGCCCCGAGCGTCTCGCCGCTGCGGCCGCTCTCGGGAGTGATTGGCGACCCCACCAACCCGAAGGTCTATTTCTCGGTGACGGACTCGCAGCCCTCGCAGGGCACGGTCTGGATCACGGCCAGCAGTTCCAACCCGGCGGTCGTGCCCGACACCAACCTGGTGCTCACGCCCAATGGCCCCGGCCAGTTCATCCTGGCGATCGACCCGGTGGGGGTCGGCTACAGCACCATCACCCTCTGGGCCACCAATTCACTGATGACCGGCTTTCGTCCTTTTGCCTATGCGGCCTCGGAAATGGGGAGGGCGGGAGGCGATTTCCTCACCGGGATGTGCGATGCCTCCGCCGCCGCGGTCGTTTCGGACGACCTGATGTTCGTGGGCGACGACGAAAACCAGACCATCCGCCTCTATCCGCGTCACCAATCCGCCGCCCCCATCGCCGGGTTCGACTTCAGCGAGTTCCTTAACCTGACGGAGTTCTATTCGGACGGACGGCCCAAAGAGATGGACATCGAGGGGGTCGCGCGCGTGGGCAACCGCCTGCTCTGGGTGGGCTCGGGCTCCAACGCCGAATGGGGCGAAGCGCATCCGAACCGGAACCGAGTGATGGCCACGGATCTGACGGTCTCGGGCACGAACAGCCAGCTTTCCTATGTGGGCCGATACGAGTTTCTCAAGCAGGATATCCTGAACTGGGACGCGAATAATCTCCACGGCAAGGGCGCCAACTACTACGGCCTTGTGGCCAGCGCGGCCCCGGGGGTGAACCCAAAGGAGGAGGATTGCTCGGGCTACAACATCGAAGCGGTCACCATGGCGCCCGGAAGCAGCCACATCGCCTACATCGGTTTTCGGGCGCCCTGCGTGCCGCTTACCAACCGCGCCAAAGCGCTCATCCTGGTCATCACAAACTTCCCCGCGCTGGCCGCCAGCGGCGCCGCCCAGGGCGCAACGCGATTTGGACCGCCCATCGAGCTGAACCTGGGTCGGCGGGGCATCCGCGCCATGGACGCCACCTCCAACGGCGTGGTCATCGTGGCCGGTCCGCCCGGGCCGGCCACCGAGGTCGCGCCCAAGGATCTCAAGCTCTTCACCTGGGCCGGTTGGACCAACCCGCCCCAGCAGCGCGCCGCGGACCTGTCCGGCACAACCGTCGAAGCCCTCCTCGATATCCCACCAGGACCGCTCACCAGCAACACCACCGTGCAGGTGCTCAGCGACAACGGCGTGACCTACTATTACGGGGATGGCGTCCCGGCCAAGAAGCTCCCTGTGCCTGAGTTCAAGAAGTTCCGCAGCGATTGGGTCGCCCTCGGCCCGATCGTGACGCCCGAACCCGTCATCCGCACGCTGCCGTCTCCGGGCAACGCCTGGGTGCTCTCCTGGTATTCCGTGGAGGGCCTTACTTACGTCGTCCAATGGGCCGCGTCCCTGGAGCCGGGGGCCTGGACCGACCTGCCCGGGGCGGTGACCGCCACCGATGCCATCAGCGCGAAGACCGTTCCGCCCATGGGAACCTCCCAGTGTTTCTTCCGGGTGATCGTCCGGTAGAAAGCGAGTCTGGCCGCTCAGGCAGGAGCGCCCGGGGCGAAATCACGCTCTTGTTCCCGAACGACCAGAACGGGACAGGAGGCATGGCGCGCGACCCGCTCGGCGACGCTGCCCATCAGCACGTGGGGCAATCCCGTGCGGCCGTGCGTCGAGAGGATGATGAGATCGGTGTTGGTTTCCTGGGCCGCGGCGACGATCTCCTGCCAAGGCGCCCCCTGGCGCACGAGGACCTGCGAGCGGATGCCCGCGCCCACGATGTCTTCGCGCAGCTTCTCCAGTTCCCTGGGCACGGAGAGGGCGAGATCGCGCTCCAGGGCCGCCATTTCCGGCGGCATGTAGCCCAGTTCGGCCGGCACCGTGAACGGCTGCAGGACGTGCAGCAGCAGCAGCTCGGCATCGAACGCTTTCGCGAACGGCAGGGCGTATTGCAGCGCCTTCTTCGCCGTGGGCGAGAAATCTGTTGGCGTCAGAATCCGCTGGAGCCGAAAGGGCAGCGGCCTGAGGAGACCCTCGTCCTGAGCCGCCAGTTCGACGACGACGTTTTCCTTGTGGGGAGCAGCCTTGATTCGCATACGTCAGTAAGGTTGTCAGAACCCTACTATTGTTGACACTCCCTCGGCCGGAGCGTTCAAGCAGGCTCTGTTCAGGGTTCCCGGCGAATTTCCCGGCGCAACCAGGCCCGGGCGTAGGTCCAGCGGAGTTCGGCGGTGCGCAACGCCAGGCCCAGGGCCAGGGCCGCCTCCTCCATGGTCATGCCCACGAAATAGCGCAGCTTCACCAGTTCGGCCGCCGCCGGATCGGCCTCGGCCAGCTTGTCCAAGGCGTCGTGCACCGCCAGCAACTCATCGGGAGGACCGGACAAGACGAGCGCCGACTCCTCGAACGCCACGTGCTCGGCGCCCCCTCCCCGCTTTTGGCTGAGCTTGCGGCGGGCATGCTCGACCAGGATGCGCCGCATCGCCTCCGCGGCGGCTCCGAAGAAGTGAACCCGGCTTGCCCAGTTTGGCTGGCTGCCGCCCGTCAGGCGCAGCCAGGCCTCGTGGACCAGGGCGGTCGGCTGCAAGGTGTGCCCCGCGGGCTCGGCCGCCATTCGGCGGGCCGCCAAACGGCGCAATTCCTCGTAAACCAGCGGCAGCAACTGGCCGGCGGCATTGGGGTCGCCCCGCTGGATCTCATTTAGAATGCGCGTCACTTCTTCCATGCGGCAATCCCGGGTGGGATCAGCCGTGACAATGCCCCCGGGCCGCCGGCCTGTCGAGTCCCGAGCCCGCCGCTGAATCCGCAGCGCGCCCGCTGGCAAACCCCGGAGCGTTTGAACCCCCTCGAGGCTTCCCGGCTGGGCCAGGTTCGGCGGGGATTCCGAACGCATGGTAGTGCTTGTGATGACGGCCGGGTCTGCTAGACTTGACGGCGGTGACGACACAGTCGGAACAGGCGCAGCCGGCTCCGGAGCGGAAACCATTGAGAATGGTCGAGTGCGGGAGCTGTCGTGCCAAGGTTTTCATTTCGGGCGATCTGAAACCCTTGGAGAGCGTCCCCTGCACCCGCTGCGGGCATCCGGTCTGCATGCCGCAGCAGCTTCGGCAGTTCGAGCTCCGTTCCATCATCGCCTCGGGCGGCATGGGAACCGTCTATCGGGCGTTCGACCTCATGCTCTGCCGAATGGTCGCGGTCAAGATGTTGAAGAAAGAGATGGCCGGAGACGAGGAGGTGCTGGCCAGCTTCTACCGGGAGGCCCGCGCCACCGCCGCGCTGAACCACACCAACATCATCCACATCTATACCTTTGACGAAGTCGAGGGGCAACCCTACCTGGCGATGGAATTGGCCGACCATGACAGCCTGGACAAGTGGATCGAGAGAGACGGCCGGGTGCCTGAGTTGAATGTGCTGGACATCGGGATCAAGGTGGCCTCGGCGCTGGACACCGCTCTCAAGCACAACCTGTTGCACCGGGACATCAAGCCCGCCAACATCCTCTTCAACGAGGACATGGAGCCAAAGCTGGTGGATTTCGGACTGGCGCGGGTGGCCGCCGAGGAAGAGGCCCAATACGAATCGACGATCTGGGCCACGCCCTACTACGTCGCCCCGGAAAAGGTGCGCCGCGAGACCGAGGATTTCCAGTCGGACATGTACAGCCTGGCGGGCACGCTCTACCATGCCATCACCGGCCGGGTGCCGTTCGACGCGCCAACCGTCGAAGAGCTGATCCTGGCGCACGTGAACACCCCCCTGACCCCGCCCAACGAGGCGGTCCCGGACATCACCCCGCCCACCAACGACGCCATCGTGCAGGCCATGGCCAAGCGGCCCGCCGATCGCTTCCGCACCTACGATCATTTTATCATGGCTTTGACGGCGGCGCGCAGCCAGTTGCTGGTGCAGCAATACAACCTCGCTCCCGAGGAGGAGGCCGCGGAGGACCAGGCGGACTCGGAAGAGAGCCCGCCGGGCTCTGCCCCGGACAAGCCGGGTTGGTGGCGGCGGTGAGCGCCATGCGATTCCCCCGGCGGGAGAAGCCGATGGCGTTCCCGACCTGGCGATGGTATAAATAGCGAACCGACTCGAACCGAAAACGACTGACGATGAAGAACACGATCCAAAATCTGATTCTGGGCTGCGCGCTGGGGGCGCTGGCGACGGGCGCGTGTGCCGCCGATCCCAAACCGATCAAGGCCCTGCTGCTGACCGGCGGATGCTGCCACGATTACGACAATCAGAAGACCATCATTCCCCAGGGAGTGAACGCCCGCGCCCATGTGGAGTGGACCGTCATCCAGGACCCGAGCAAGGGCACGTCGGGCTCGAAGCTGTTCTACAAGGAACCGGACTGGGCGAAAGGCTACGACGTGGTGGTCCACAACGAGTGTTTCGCCGACGACAAAGACCTGAGCTGGGTGGAGTCGGCGGTCAAGCCGCACCGGGAAGGCGTGCCGGCGGTGGTCATCCACTGCGCCATGCACTGCTACCGGGCGCCGACCAACGAGTGGTTCAAGTTCTGCGGGGTGACCTCGCACCGGCATGGCTCCCATTTCGCCTATCCGCTCAAGAACGTGAACCCGCTTCACCCGGTCATGAAAGGCTTTCCGGAAATCTGGCAAACGCCCAAAGAGGAGCTCTACCACGTGGCCACCGTCTGGCCGAACACCATCCCCCTGGGCAGCGGCTACAGCCCGGAGACGAAGAAGGACGAGGTCTGCATCTGGGTGAACACCTACGGCCAGGGCCGGGTCTTTGGCACCACCGTCGGCCATTACAACCAGACCATGCAGGCGCCCGAATTCATGGACGTGCTGGCGCGGGGGTTGCTCTGGGCCTGCGACAAGCTGGGCGAGGACGGCAAGCCGCTGCCGGGCTACGGCCCCAAGCCGGCCAAGTGACGCCCGCGGCTCCGGACGTTCCGTCGGGGCAAAGCCGCTCCGGCCGCAGCCCCTGCCAGGCGCCCCTGGAGGCCGAGTTCCGATGGGCGCGCGCCGCCCTGCTTTTTGTTTGAGTTTCGCAGGGGCTTCTGTCACATCTGCCGCAACAAACGAAGCACACGAACACACGGACCTTATGAAGATTCGACGCACGCTCCCTGGTCTGACGGCCGCCTGCCTGTTCGCCCTGGCGCTGGGCATGTCCCTCCCGGCCGCCGAAAAAACCCGGTTGCTGGTGATCAGCGGCGGACACGACTTCCAGACCAACCAGTTCCACCAGGTCTTTCAGGACAATGCCGACGTTGTGTTTGGCGCGTTCACGCATCCGAAAGCCCACGCCCAGCTCCGGCCCGAGGCGGCGAAGAACTACGACGTGATGGTGCTCTACGACATGTGGCAGCCGATCTCCGACGAAGCCAAGGCGGATTTCCTTGCGTTCCTCAAGTCCGGCAAAGGCCTGGTGATCCTGCACCACGCCGTGGCGAATTACCAGAAATGGCCCGAGTACGAGAAGATCCTCGGGGGCCGCTACTATCTCGCCAAGACCATGGTCAACGGCGTGGAAAAGCCCCCGTCCATCTGGAAACACGATGTCGATTTCACGGTGCGGATCGCCGACCCGAACCACCCGGTGACACGCGGCTTGAAGGATTTCCAGATTCATGACGAGACCTACGGCTTGTTCGACATGGCCCCGGACTCCCACGCCCTGCTGACCACCGACGAGGCCACCAGCGCGAAGAACATCGGATGGACGCGCACCTACGAGGGAGCGCGGGTGGTCTATGTGCAGTTGGGGCATGACGCCCAGGCTTACCGCAATCCGAACTTCCAGAAGCTGATCGCCCAGGCCATCCGCTGGGCGGCCAGGAAAGACTGACGATGTTCCTGAAGGTCATCGCCTGCGAAATCGCCTTCCGGGAAATCTGCCACTGCGCGGCGACCTCGCCGCACGTCATCGACACGGAGTTTCTCCCGCAAGGCTACCACGACACCCCCAAGACGGGGCTGGTGGAGATCCAGAAACGAATCGACGCCCTCCCGGCTGGCCGGTTCGACGCCATCCTCTTGGGCTACGGGCTGTGCAGCAACATCATCGCCGGCCTCAAGTCCGACCATACCCCGCTGGTCATCCCCCGCGCCCACGACTGCATCACTTTCTTTCTGGGCTCGAAGGAGCGCTACCAGGAACACTTCACTTCGCATCCGGGCACTTACTATTACACCTCCGGCTGGCTGGAATGCATCCGCCGGCGGGGCGAGAAGTCGCTGCAGCAAGGGACCACGTTCATGCCCCGAACGGTGAAGGACGCCGCCGACGCCACCTACCGGCAGTGGGTGGAGAAATACGGCGAGGAAGAGGCAAAGTATTTGCTGGAGACCATGGGCGGGTGGGCGGACTCCTACAACCGGGGCGCGCTGATCGACTTTGACTTCACCAAGCCCCTGCAACTGGCCGGCCAGGTCCAGCGCATCTGCGCGGACCAGGGCTGGACCTTCGAGGAAGTCCGCGGCGATCTGGACCTGCTGCGGCGCTGGCTCGATGGAGCGTGGGACGAAAAGGACTTCCTGGTGGTCCCTCCCCGGCAGCAAGTGGCGGCTTCGTTTGACGACACCGTGATCACAGCGGTCCCGCCGGCGTCCGCCGCCGAGACTGGAAAAGCATGATTCTATGAAGAAAACACACATGGAACTCCTCCTGATCGCCGCCCTGCTGGCTCTGCCGGCCTGCGGCCGGGCCCAAACCATCGAACTCTTCAACGGCAAGGATCTCTCGAACTGGAAAGCCGTGCTGGCAAAGCCGGACGTGACCAAGGACCAGGTGTTCGCCGTGCGCGATGGAACGATCGTCTGCGCCGGCGACCCGCTCGGGTTCATCGAAACCGACAAGTCCTTCGTCAATTTCAAGCTCGAACTCGAATGGCGCTGGGCGCCCGGCAAGAAACCGGGCAACAGCGGGGTCTTTCTCCGCATCAACGGGGAACGGCGCCCCCTGCCCCGGACCATCGAGTGCCAGCTCAAGAGCGGCGACGCGGGCGATGTGTACGCGTTCCACGGCATGAAACTGGACGGAGAGGCTGACCGCCGTGTGGAGATCAAAGGCCACGAATTGGGAGGAGACCTGGTGGGAGTGAAGAAGCGCTTCGCCAACGAGAATCCCCCCGGGCAGTGGAACCGTTACGAGATCGTGCTCAACGGCTACGATCTCACTGTGAAAGTCAACGGGCGGGTGGTGAACCAGGCCAGGAAGTGCGAATTCACGATGGGGCCGATCGGCCTGCAGTCCGAGGGCGGCGAAGTGCACTTCCGCTCGGTGCGGCTCACGCCGCTGAATTAGCCCCGGTTTCTCGCGGAGGAAGCCGGCTCAGTGGCGGCGGAGCACCAGACGGTGATCGACGCGGCGGGTCTGGTCGTACTCCAGCGGCGGGAGCTCCGTCAGCGTGGGCGATTCGGTCTGATGCAGGATGCCCCTGGCCATGGCTTGAAGCGCGGTCCAGCGCGGCCAATCCAGCGCCGGGGCATGGCTGATTTGCCGCAGGCGGCTCCTCCACTCGATGATCACGCGGTCGATGTCCCCCGGCCCCAGCCATTCGGTCATCCACTTGATCTTGCTGGCAGGGTTGCGGTGGATGCTGGCCACCACCTGTTCGGCCCCGGCCCCGTAGTGAGGGGGCACGCCGTTCTCGAGGTAGCCCGGGATGCTCTGCAACCCATAGAGCCGCTGGCAGGCCATGGCCAGGCGGCCGGCCCACCGGCTCTCCTCCGCCGAGAACCGGAACCCCGCGTCCAGGTTTGCCAGCTCATAGACCATCTCATCCAGGTGAAACGACTCGTCCTCCAGTCCCGCGGCGATGGCCAAGCCGTCCCCCTGCGAAAAGAAGCTTACCACCCGGCCGCGCCGGGTCGGAGCGCCGGAGGCATCCACTAAACCCAGCCGCCGCCAGAGCATCGCCGTTCCGGTGGCGGGGGACAGGCGGCGGCAGGTCTGCGTCTCGGGGCAGACCGCGCAGTCCGCCGGCGTCACCTCGCGCTCCACCGGCCGCCAGAGCGCCACGCCCAGCGAATCGACCGGCACACGAAGGCTCTGACGGGCCATGCTCAACAGGACCAGGATCTTCTGCTTCTGTCTTTCGAAGCGAACCACCGAAAGCCCCTGTTGCTCCAGCCGCGCCCGCGCCAGGGGCTCGATCTTCTCCTCCCAAAGCCGCAAGGGCGCCTGGCGGCCATTCCAGTTCGTCAGCCGCCGAACCCATTTTGCCAGGACCACGCGCTCGCCCTCGAGAAGTTCGGCCACGGTGGAGCACCGTCCATAGACGGGCCGGTTGTCCTCGCGCCCGATCTCGACGACGATTCCGTGCCCAACCTTCTCCACGGCGGCCATTTCGGTCGCCGCCGGGCGAAGCGTCGGCACAAGGCCGGAAGCGGCGTCGGCGCTCGGCGCGGGGCCTGTGCCTGGCTCCGCAGGATCGGGGCTGGCCCCAGGCGAAGGCGGCGCCGGAAGCGAGGCGACCCGGATGTCGGCAAGCGGCCGCTCGACCGCCGCGGGATACGGCTCCCACCGGCCCTGGCTGTTGAGCATCTGGCGCACTCGCCGGCGCACGTGCCGGGCCCGCTCGGCGTCCGTCTTCAGTCCGCAAGGCGTGTGAGGAACGCGCAGGGCCTCTTCCACGCCCAGCACCACCGGTTTGCTGGTGAAGAGCCGCTGCTGCACGCGCACCGCCTCGCCAAACGGATCGCGCCCACGGTCGGCCGCCGCCGCCATCAGCCCCAGCAACGCGCTCCAATCCACCAGCCCGCTCCGCGAGAGATGGATGGCATGCCCGTCCCGCAGCCGAATCTCGTTTGCGCTCACCAGCGCGTATCCCACTTCGTCGATGCCCCGCCGGCCGGCCCGGCCGAACATTTGGAGAATCTCGTCCGAACGCAGCGGCTGCTCGAGGTAATCCCGGCGATAGGACTCCCCCGCCAGGGCCACGCTGCGCAGCGAGAAGTTGATGCCGGCCGCCAGCCCCATGGTGGCCACCACCACGCGCAACTGGCCGGCCTTGGCCAGCGGCTCCACCACTCCGGCGCGGGCGCCGTAGCTCAAACCGCTGTGGTGGTAGGTGACGCGGCACTTCAGCAGGCCGGCCAGGTGTTCGCCCGCCAACTGCTTTTGCTCGGCGGTCAGACGCAGCGGATTGGGGCACGGAAGCTGACGCGCCAGCTCGGCGGCCAGGGATTCGGCGGCCTGCCGCCGGGGCGCAAACACCAGCACCGGACCCAGACTCTCGGCCAGAGCCTTGGCCAGCAGGCGCGGCCAGTAGTTGCGGATCTCGGAAGGCAGATGGTAGCTGAGGTCACTGGCAAAAACCTCCTCCTGGGGGACCGGCCGGACGTCCGTGCGAATCAACCGGGCGTTGCGGCCCAGCCGCTGCAGCCACTTGACCACGTCCTGGGGATTGGCCACCGAGCCGCTCATGAGCAGAAGCTGCGTTCGCTCCGGCGCCAGGGCCAGGGCCAGCTCGTAATTGAGGCCGCGGTCCGGGTCTCCGATCATCTGGTATTCGTCCACCACCAGCAGCGCCGGGCCCTCCCCGCGGATCAGGCGGTTCTTCTGGGTTTCGAGCGTGGCCACCAGCACGGGCGCCTCCAGGTTTTCGGAGAGATCGCCGGTGGCGATGCCCACATTCCAGCCGCGCGCCCGCCATTCGGCGAGTTTGTCGTTGGCCAGGGCGCGAGTCGGCACCGTGTAGATGGCCTGGCCGCGGTTGCGCCCCTGGTTGGACCAAAGCTCGAAGATCAGGGTCTTGCCCGCGCCGGTAGGGGCTTGAACCACCACATCCTGGCCCGCCCGCAGCGCCGCCACCGCTTCCTGCTGCCAAAGGTCGGGCATGACGACCTGGTTGAAGCCCGGCGCATTTTCAAAGTGTTCGGCCAGCGTCTGCACAGGCTGAAGATACCGCAAAGCCAGGGCCGGGTAACGAAAAAGAAGATGGTGCGCGCTGCAGGCTTTGAACCGGCAGGCAGGCCCGGAAAGGCGGGCGTTTCTGCCTGGGCGCACACAGAATGACGCACACCCGGACAGCGACCTGGGCCGGCTGCTGCGAGCGTGGGCGGGGCTGGGCCGGGAGTGGCGCGGCCTCCTGGCGGCGGCGGCGGAGGACCTTTTGGCCGATGGTCCGCTCCTGCCCGCGAACGGTAACGGGACGGACACAGATCGGGGCGGGTGCGGTCGC
>JAKLEJ010000230.1 GCA_022711695.1 Verrucomicrobiota bacterium
CTCCCCCGGCTCCCACAACACCCCGCGTGCGCGTCCGCACGGGGCTTTTCCTTCGGATGGGAAAGGGTCACCGTAAGATGACGACCTCCCACGCAGGCTACGGGACCAGCCGCCAAGACCGCTTCATCCGGTCGGGTGCGATACGGCCGTTGAGGTCTGGCCGGCTCGCTCACACCCTTGGTTTTATATTCACAAGAACCGCTCCAACTGCGCCGGTATCCGCTCCACCTCCCGCTCTTCCCCCACTCCCAGCGTCACCACCGTCTCGCCCGCCGGGCTACAAAAACCGCTTTAACTGCTCCGGTATCTTTTCCACCTCCTTCTCGTCCCCCGCCCCCAGGGTCACTGCCGTCTCGCCCGGCTTGAGCCAGAACTGCACCACCACCTCGCCCCGGACGGCGATCCGATCCAGCCACGGCCCCAGTTCCTGGGCGCGGGCGTAGTGCAGGCGCAGGACGCCGCCCCGATACAGCGCCGGGTTGTAGCTCTCCACGCTGTCGAGCCGCCCGGCCAAGGCTGGCCCCCGGCCGTCGGGGATCTCCACCTCGCCCAGCAGGTAGTACGGCCGGCTCTGATCGATGCGGCTCACCAGCCAGCGGAGCGTGTGCCCCGGCATCGCCACCCGTTCCGCCACCACCCGCAGCGGCTCGCCCTGAATCAGCCGGGCGGCGACCGGCAGCAGGTTGTGCTGCGCTTCGCTCTTGCCCACCGCGCGGGGCTGGCCCTGGTGCAGGACGATGAAGCCGTTCTTCCAGGTGCCCACCACCGGACAGCGGCAGGCGATCCGTTCCAGCGTCAGGTTATCGGTCGCGGTCAGTTCCAGTTCGTACCAGTGCGTACCGGACACGCGGGCGTACTGTTCGACGGCAATATCGAAGCTCTTGAGCAGCGCCTGGAGCGCGTCCCGGAAGCCCAGATGGCTCAGCGGATAGAGCGCCACCGTCAGCCCCAGCAGCCCTGCCAGCAACACCATTTCGCCTTTGCTGCCCACGGCTAACCGCCAGTTCCGGTTGCCCGGCGTCACCAGCCGCACCGGCGAGGGCCAGAACAGATCCACGCCCCGGATGTTCAGCATGTCGATCCACAGGTGGGACCAGTAGCCGCCGACCGCCGACCAGAAGTACAGCGGGCTGACGAACCACAACGGCGCGGCCAGCAGCGCGACAGCGGCGATGCCGATGGCGGAATGCGTCAGGGTGCGATGGCCGAACCGGCGCTCTAAAGGTACGGAGACGAACCAGAACAGCCGACCAATCCGAGCGGGCGGCAGGTCGATGTCGGGCAGCAGACTGGCGATAGCGGCCAGCGCCCAACTGATCGCGTCGGGCCGATAGCCGAACAGCGTCGCCCCGCCCAGGTACAGGACGGACGCAAAAGCCAGGTGCGTGCCGAGGGTCAAGGGCGATCCCCGCTGCCGTCCTATTGAGCCCGCCCCGACCGGCCCCGCCAGCGGGCCGAAACCCAGGCCGCCAGCCGCCGAAGGCGTAGATCGGCCCCGTCCATCAGCCGCGCCGCCGCTAACGACTCCTCGGCCACCAGCAGGGCACCGACCAGAAAAATGAGGACGCCCGGTCCGGGGGCCAGCATGAAAAAAATCCCGGCCCCCATGATCAGGACCCCTCCCCCGATGGCGAGGATTTTCCGGTGCCGCGCGCGGGGTCGCGTCTGTTGCCGCCGTTGAAAGTGCGCCTGGAAACGCTGACCGGGCGGGGCGGCGGCAAATCGGCGCCAGCGTTGTTTCAGAGTGTCCCACATGGGCTACGGCTCCCTAAGATCGATTGAAGAAGGGTCAGAGAACTCCAGGGTAGACTCCTCGGTGGCCCGGATCGTCAATTCGCTTTCCCCGCGCCCCGGAACAGGAATACCCGCAATGAGATCACCACCGCTGCCAGCATCCCGGCGAAGATATAAAGCTCGGTGTCGCCGGTGCCAATGGCGAGATAGCGGGTGCCGATGATCGACGCCAGCGCCACAATCATCACCGGGGTGAAGTCGAAATAGCGCACCCCCGCCGCGTGGCGCATCTCCCGAATCCGCTGCTTGTCCACCACCCGCTCCTTGCTGGAGTCCGCCAGCAAATCCGCCAGGGCCTGCGGATTGCCGTTGGCCTGCTGGACGACGTGGGCGATGAACAGCGCCGGGGATTCCACCAGCATCCCGGTTTGGGTCAGGTACGCTTGAGCGATCTCCCGCGCGCTGTCCACCGAGAGCGGCGGAATCTCGATCTCAGCCAGCTTCCACCACAGCCGGGCCACGTTAGGGCGCTTGGCGCTGGCGCAAGTGATGATCTGCGCCGCGTCCAGAATCGCCAGCCAGAACGCGACCAGGGTGGGCGTGACCGTGGTCAGGTCATCGACGGCGATCAACACCCGGCCTTGGTGAGCGTGAATCGCCGGGATGATGGCGGCGGTCAGGTCGCGGATGCTCAGGCGGTTGACCGAGCGCTTGATCTTCGCCCACTCAAGAGCGGCGGGATCCAGGTCGTCGAGGTCCGCATCCAGTTCCAGCGCTGACGGTTTGAGCAGTCCGCTTTCCAGCAGATCCCGGGCGATTTCCAGGAATTGCCCCTTGGCCTGATGCTCGTTGACGTGGAGGACGATCAAATCACGGCGCACGATCAGCCGGTCGATGACCGCTTCCAGGATCGTGGACTTGCCGATGCCTGCGGGTCCGGTCAGCAGCAGGTGCCGACCTTTGCGCGCCTCTCGGGTGATTTTCTCGATCAGTTCCTCCCGCCCGACCCGCCCGGTGATTTGTCGCATGGCGCTAACTCTCCGGTAGTTGCTTGAGCTGGCCGCGCAGATAGTCCAGCAGCGGTTCCCACTGCTCGCCGGCGGTGTGCGCCACCTGGCGGCGCTGGGCCGCGATCAGCAACTCCAGCCGCTTGGTGGCGGCGGCCTCGGTGTTCTGCTTCTGAGCGGCCTCCCACAGCTTTTCCACGTCGCCCTCGAAGCCCTTCTTGATCCGCTCCTGCATCCAGTCGGCTTTGTTCTTGTGAAAATCCAGCCGCTCCTGAGCGGCGGCCCGCTCGGCTTCCAGCTCCCGTAATTTCCCCAGGTCAGTCAGCGCCCGGTTGCGCACCTCGTCGATCCGGGTGGCCTCGGCCAGCGCCTGTTGCGCATATTCGCGTTGCTCTCTGGGGGAAGCCAGCGGGATGTTCACCTGAATCCCCACCGTCATGGGGTCGCTGGTGGTGGTGTCGCCGGTCTCCGAGGTGGTGCTGGACGTGCCCGACGCCGCCCGGACGTAGAACGCGGTGTGTTCCATCACCCGGCGCGTCAGGGTCGGCGGTTGATACGCTTCCGTCGCCTGGCGCTGGGCCTGGACGACCGGGTTATAGGCCAGGATGAAGGCCAGGGCTGGCTCCTCTTCCCAAGCTGCGGCCACGGTTGGCAGCCACAGCAGAACCAGCCACCGGCCCCGGTTCATGGCGCTTCCTCGCCGGCCAGTCCCGCCGCGTTCACCCGGAACGCGGTCAGGCCCGCGCCGGCCAAACACCGCGCCGCCGCATCGAGCGTGGCGAACACCCGCACCCCGCCGCGCTGGCGCTCCAGCACCGCGCGCCGTTCGCCGCCGCGGCTGGTATAGGTGATCCAGACCGCCCAGCCGCCCGCCGCCTGATGGATGACCTCGACTTCGCGCACCGCGCCCGCCTCCGCCAAGACCTTCAATTTTGGAACTTGCATCCATCAATTTTAGTTTATTGATCAATCATTGCTACTAAAAATAGTCGGTCCGACTCTTTTATCCAGCATGGCGATCCACGCCCACTCCAGGCCGGGGCGCAGGGTTCGTCGCCACGCCAGGGACGTGATCCACAAAACCGGTGGATCACTCCGGCCTCGATCCAGCGGTCCGCGCCCGCCGCCTGCCGGGGCGGGCGCGGCGAATCTAACCGGTCGGTGCGCGGGAAGCCGCCAGCGCCGTCGCCTCCCGCTGGGCGCGTTGCAGGTGCTCGCGCAAGGGCGCGGCCGCCGCGCCGCCCGTTTCACCCCAGCGATCCAGGAAGATCAGGGTGTCGAGCGGCAACCGCTCGCGCCAGCCGGCCGCCTCCAGGTCCGGGCGGTCGCGGAACTGGCCGACGTACCCCAGACACAGATAGGCCACGGGGACGATCCGGTTCGGCAGCCCCAGAATCTCCCGCAGCGCCGTCGGGTGAAGGATGCTGACCCAGCCGACCCCGATCCCCTCGGCGCGGGCCGCCAGCCAGAGGTTCTGCACCGCGCACACCGTGCTGTAGACGTCCATCGCCGGGTCGTGGGTGCGGCCCAGCACCACCGGGCCGGCCCGGTCCGGGTCACAGGTCACGCAGAGGTGGAGGGGGGCCTCGCGCAGGCCTTCGAGCTTCAAGCGTCGGTAGAGGTCCCGGCGCTCGCCCTCGAACTGCTGGGCTGCTTCGGCGTTGGCGCGCAAAAACGCCGCATGGACCCGCGCCTTCACTGCGGGATCGCGCACCAGCACGAAGCTCCACGGCTGCATGAAGCCGACCGAGGGCGCGAAATGCGCCGCCGCGAGCAGCCGCGCCAGCACGGCGTCGGGAATCGGGTCCGGCGCGAACGGGCCGCGCACGTCCCGCCGGGTGAAAAGGGTTTGGTAAACGGCGGCGCGGGCCACCGTCGCCTGATCGGCGGCGGCGGGCGGATAGAGCCATTCGATCTTCATTAACGTCCCCTGCATGCAAGATCGCCGACGACCCGGCCTGGCCGCCGTCAAAGAACCTTCCAGGCCGGTCTTCTGACTCGGGTTCGTCCCGCCGCAGCGCCTTCCCAACCGCAGTCAGTGGCGTCGTGCCGTGGCGGTCCCCCTCACAGCGCTGGGCGCGTCGCGGATTCGCACCGCGTTCCCGATTCTTCCCCGTGGGACACCTGAATGGCGGGAAATCACTCGACCCCGGACGCGCCGGGGTACGCAATGGTAACCGTAACCGGGGCGTCGGGGCGAATCGCTGGTTTTTTAAACAGCATGGACCCAGCGGTTCAGTAAGCGTGGGAACAGACGTTCGGGCCGGAGATTGCGCGGGTGATCCACAGAAGTGGTGGACAACCCGCGGGGCGATGAAAAGTGTCGGGAGCTGTGAAACACTGAACGCCCCCGTTCCCACGAGACGCTGGCATGCCCCAGGATGTGAACCCTATTATTGACCGGCTGTGCGAAGCCTTCCCAGCCTGCTTTAGCCGGACCACTCCCCAGCCGCTGAAAATCGGCCTGGGTGAAGAGGTGATGGCCCTGGCCGGGGTGCATCCGGCCCTGGCTGACTTGACCCGCACGCGGATTCGCCGGGCGCTGAAGGTCTACGCCGGCTCCCCGGCCTACCGCCAGGCGCTGGCCAAAGGCGGCCCGCGCTACGACCTGGCCGGGCAACCGGCCGGCGAGGTCACGCCCGACCAGCAGGCCGACGCCCGGAGGCCTCGCGTTCGGCAACCGCCCGCTGCCGTTGATGCGACGGCCTCCCCCGCGCCTCGGCGCGATGAAAAAGTCGAACAAGCCCTGTTGGAGGAAGTCATCGCCATGGCCATTCCCGGCAAACTCGAGGTCACCCTGAAAATCAACCAACTGCCCCAGGCGAAGCCGGCCTCGGCCCAGACGATGCTGTTCGCGGTGCAGGCCGAGGGGCCAACGGTCGTAGTGGAACTGAAAAACAAGATGTGGAACAACCTGAAGACGGCGGCGGAAACCTATCCGCAGTGGGTGGCGGCGATCACCGGCCAGATGGGGGAGGCCGTTGAGGGTGGATTCCGGCTGGTGAATCCCGCCGTCCAGGTGTTCGAGAAGAAACCCAAGCCGGACGCGGCGGCCCCGCCAGCCCCGGAACCGAAAGCCCCGGAACCGAAAGCCCCGGAACCGGCTCCTGCCCCGGCACCGTCCCCGCTGGCGGGACACCCCCGGCTGAGCCTGAAGGGGCGGTCCTGAAAAAAAGCGGGCAGGCTATTTCTCGCGGCATGGCCTGCCCCTCAAGGTTGCATATGGTGCTCTGGCCTCTTCGCCCAGAGCCTCTAATCATAGCTTGCGCGAGCGGGATTGCCAGACCTCAAGGCTGATAGCCCGCTCGCCGGCGCGGGGGCAATGAA
>JAKLEJ010000231.1 GCA_022711695.1 Verrucomicrobiota bacterium
GTTGTCACGCAGGCCAGGCCACGAGGGATGCGTCATGTAGTTATGGCAATTCGCGTAATCGGCGTAGCGCGTGCCATCGGGCATCAAGGCGCCGGCGCCGGTCGGGATCGTCAGGAACTGCAGACCCACGTTGTCGGACTGGGCGCCGTTTTCGCTCAGGCTCCACACGGGGTAGTCCTTCAACGCCGGATCGCTCTTGACCGCGCGATAGAGATCCCGCTGAAGTTTCGCCACGGGCAGCCAGGAGTTTGTGCGTCCACCGCGCACCCCCTCGTAAGTGACACCCCAGTTGTTCGGCTCGTTGTTGCCTTCCAGAGCGATCAGCGCCCCAGCGGCAGCCAATTGCCGGGCGCCGTCGAGCAGGCGGGCAAGGTTTGTGCCTCCGCTCATCAACCCGTAGCTGAACCGCGCGCCGGTTTCGCTGTGGAGGCGGATCAAGTCGGATACTGGGATGGCGCTTTCGTAGCCCACCCGGAACCAGTGAATCCCGAGGTATCGGGTGGCGTGGATTGTGTTCGAAAGACTTTCGCCCCGCTTGGAGACGGCGGAGTTGACCCCGATGCTATCGAGGAAGTCATTGGCCCGGGTGGCTGTGGCGCCAGCGGCGGTTGCGCCCATCGGCGCGCTCGCCAGAGCTGCGATCGAGCAGGACACCAGGACAACACGGTGGAGCCACACGCGGCGACGGTAGCGTGTCGTTGGCGCGGTGCACAGCGTTATCATGGGAGAGAGGGTTTTTGCCGGCCGCGCAGCGCGAGGACACCCTGGCGCGCCGAGAACCGATCGTCGCCGGAAAAGACGAGCCAAACGGCGCGGCCGTCGGCGCTCATCCATTTGGCGGGAAGACTGCCGGATTCGCCGGGCCCCACATCCCAGGCGTCCGTGGAAAAGGCGGTTGTCCACGGCCCCCAGGGCTCGGGCGCGTCATAGATGGCGAACCCGCCGGCGTAGCGCGGGTCGGTTCCCGGGCCGGTCTGAACCCAGAGGTAACGCTTGAGCGGCGCGTGATAGGAGACCGCCGAGCGGCCGCACTGGCCCGGGTTCACAAAGACCGCGCCGCGCCGGGCGATGTCCAGGCTCCAGACAGGCTGGCTGGCCGTGTCAAGCCGCACCAAGAACTCGTAGGCGCCGCGTTCTCGCAGGCGGGACTTTGGGGCGCGAGCCAGCACGAAGCGGTCGGCGCGCGAGTAGGCGCCCTCCTGATCGGGCGAATAAACATAGACGAACTCGTCGCGCGCGCCGGCGTAGTCTCTGCCGAAGTTCAGGAACGTTGGGCAGCCGAAGCTTTCCGTAAAGCGCCAGTCGGCCCAGGTCCAGGTTGCGCCGTGATCGGCCGACCATCCCAGGTGGGCGTTCGAAGCGTTGCGAACCAGCAGGTAGAGGACGCCCTCGACGCACAGCATCCCGCTGGCTTTGCGCCCCTGTGCGCCGTCGCCCAGCGCCTCGGCCGTCGCCGAGCGGAGGTTCACCCCTTGAATGGCCGGCGGCGTGCCGGTGACCCGGGCAAGGCCGAGACTGAGCTTGTCTTTCACAAACGGCTCGAAGCCGTGGCCGTCGCCGTAGGCCGTGTAGAGGGCGTCGTCGTCGGCCCAGGTGAGGGGCCAGTTGTCGCTGCCCCTGGCCAGGCGGATGATGGAGTCGCGGGGCGCCCAGTCGATGCCTTGGATGACGGGGCTGGGCGGATAGGCGCCGGCCGAGGGGGCGGCTCTCCTTCCAGGCGTCGGATCGGCCTTCGCGGCCGAGGCGATCGGGACGAGAAACGGCTTGAGGACCTCGTAATGATCGGCGCCTTTGACGCGTTTCCAGGACTGTCCGGCCCGGGCGACCACGAGGTCGAGACTGGGGACGACCACGATGAGGCTGTCGTAAAGGCCCCAGGCCCAGTAGGCGTCCGTGGGCAGCCCCTCGAGGGTCTCGTCGGCGTTGTTCCACCAGAGCAGGCCATAGTGATTGGCGGCGCGGCCATACTCGTCGGGTTTGCGCACCGGCAGGCCCGGGACGCCGGGGACGGTGGTGCGCGCCAAATTTACGTAATCGCGCGGGAGAATCTGCGCGCCCTTCCACTCGCCGCCGCGCAGCCAGAGCAGGCCAAATCGGGCCATCGCGTCCACGTTCGCGCTGATGCCCGCCCCGAACTCGCGGCGCTTGAGGCCGTCGATCGAATCGGGCCGGTACTGGTTCTTGCGCCAGACCAGGTCGGCGCGGCGGATGCCCAAGGGCGTGAAGAGGCGCTCGAACATCCATTCGTCCAGATCGCGGCGGCAAGCCAGGGTGAGGCAATCCGCAAGCCAGTTGGGGCCGCCGTCGCTGTAGGCCCACTGTGTGCCGGGGGCAAACAGCAGCGGCTCGAAACCTCCCGGCTTGTCGAACCCCGCCGTTTGCGAGGCCAGGTGCTGGAGGGTGATGTGCTCCAGCCAGCCGGTGGCCGCGTTGGCGTCCGGCGGCGTGCCGAAGGCGGAATGATGCGCGCGCGCCTTGTCGGAGAGCCGCGCCTTGCCGTCCTGGATGGCCAACCCGAGGGCCGCCGCTCCGAACGACTTGGTCGTCGATTTCAGATCGTAGCGCAGCTTTGGATCGCCCCAGGAAAGCACCAGTTTGCCGCCCCGGACGATATAGCCGGACCCGCCGCCGGTGAGGGCGTAATCGCGCGCCTGCTCCAGTTTGGAGGCGTCGAGTCCGGCTTCAGCCGGTGTGGCGGCGCTCCAGGTTGCATCCGGGAACACGCCGGCGGTGGCGCTCAGAGCGAGCGTCCCGGCCAGGAGGAGACCGGCGCCGGTTCCTCGCGGCGGGGGGGCAGCCAACCGGCTTCCGTGAGGTTTCATAGTTTCTGCAGGGTCCATGCGCCGGGGGGCGCCTCGATCCACGCCGCGCCCGACTCGGCCGACACCTCCAGGACGCGGGCCTCCGGGTCGCCGCTGCGGCGGGCCTGCCACCGGCCCGGGGCCAGGTCGGCCACGAGCACGCCCGTTCGCGCGGGACCGTCCACGGTGAACTCCACAGGGCTGGAGGACCGCTGAGCCTCCCGGCGGAACAGCACCAGCCACGAGGCGGCGGGGCCTTCGATGAGGCATCCGGCGCGCCCGGCTGAAACCACGCTGCGGATCGGCCATCGGGCAGGGGACGCCCGGTCCGTGACCTGCATCACCGCCAGGAAGAGGTCTTCCGCGGAGGGGGTGCGGGGCGAGAGTTCGAGGCGCCAGGAGGACGTCTCGATGGATCCCCGGGCGGCGCGATCGGGCTCGGGTTCGTTGGCGTAGTTCGTTCCAAACACCCAATACTCGCGCCCGGGCCCGCCCACCTTGGCGAGCATGGCGTTCGGCGCGGGCGGCAGCAGCACGTCGAGGTTCAGGCGCCCGCTCGCGCCGCGCTGCGCGCAGTCCACCGTGGCGGAAACGCCGTCGGCGCGCGGCTCCTCCAGTGTGTGGAGCAGCCAGTATTTGCGGAAGTCCGGCCGGGCGCTGACCACGCGGTCGAAGACCACGAGCGCGGCGGGGACCTGCGCGTTGCGGAGGTTCAGGAAGACAAACGAGCGGGTCACTTGCCGGACCTTCTGGCTGTAGGCGGCGGTGAGGTCCCCTTGCAGCAACGTGTAGTCCGGCGTCTGCGGACCCGGGCCACATCCCTGGGCGAGCACCCGGCCCGTGCGATACCCTTTGCCGGGGTCGAGCAGATCCTCCAGCCGGCGGGGTTCGCCGCGGCCGTTGGGCAGGCGCTGGCCCCCGTCGTTCCCGTAGCCGGGCCGGCCGAAGTCTTCCTTTGGGTCAAAGACCAGCAGGCTGTTGTGGGCGATGGTGCGCCAGTAATAGTTGAGGCAGTGGGGGCTGCCATAGGCGCCGGAGGTTCCGGCATACAGGCCCGAGTCGCTGGCCAGTGTGTCTTTGAAGTAGATTTGAAAGGCGCCCGCATCGAGGTGCTGATGGTTGGCGAAATTGAACTCGTTCACTTTCATCTCGGCGATGACCGAGTCCGCGCCCCAGCCGGTGCGCGCGACCATCCAGCCGAACGGGGACCCGAAATAGCGCGAAAGCGGCAGGGCGCTGACCGGCTTCGGCTCAAGGGCCACGTCACGCCAGAGCACTTCAAAGAGCGTCTCGTTTCCGCCGCCCCCGCCCTGCCGCAGGTGCTGATCCAGGAGCACGCCATCGCCGTGGTAGCTCGCGGTCAGGAGCGTGCCCAGGTACTCGCTCCAGGGGCGTCCCTGCGGCGCGCTGTGAGCGAAGGTGTCGCCGGCGCGCAACCGCTGGCCATCGGGCCGCGTGGTGTAGAGCCACAAATAGGGCACGAAACGCTGCTCCGGGCTATAGACGTTGCCCGCCCCGAGCCGGTCGAAGATCCACAGGGGATAGGTGTCCCAACTGAAGCGATGCGGCCCGTAGGAATCGCCCTGGTGATAGGCGTGGCCGGGGTAGAACCAGTTGCGCGCCGGCAGATGCTCGCGGAAGAAACGGCCCGCCGCCAGCCGATACATCTCCGGGAATTCGTCATGGATGGCGATGCCCGCCGACAGCATGTCGCGCATGATCATCGCCTCGGAGGAGTGACCGGTGACCGATCCCTGGCGGGTGGGCGGATAACCGCACTCCTGCGTCCTCGCCAGGCGCACCAGTTCTTTGATGTAGGCCTGCTTCTCCTCAGCAGTGAGCAGGCGGTAACACCAATCGTAGGCGATCGCCCCCGTGACCATCATGCGTCCCGTCTCGCGACAGGCGTCCATGCGGTCGGCCAGTTTGCAGTCCTGGAGGAGAGGCAGGGCGGCTTCGACCGCCGCGCGGCCCAGTCTCGGGTCGCGCGTGACCAGGTATTGGAGGGCGTCCCACTCGACCCGGAACTGCGGCGAGCGCCTGGCCTGGGTCTGAAGCCGCCCGACCGCCGGCTGCAACGCCGGATGCCGCAGCCGCGCCGGCAACTCCGCGACCTGCTGGGCGCGCAGGTAGAGCCGGGGATGCTCGGCCGGCGGCACGGGCAGACGCGCCCCATCCATTTCGGTCCAGGGCGCCGGCGAATCGGAGGCAAACACGACGAAGCAAAGGGCAACTCCGGCGGCGACCGTCCACCGGGTCTGGAGCGCCTTCGGCATCGTGAACATAACCACTCAGACGAATGCATTGGCGCGTTGCTTCAGCCGGGCGCCGAAAAATGCGCAGGCGGGTGCTGCCGCGGGGCGCCCGCCCCTTGTGTCCAGGCAACCAGCGGTGGTAGGCTGGCGGCGTGATGCGCCATTTGCCCAACCCTGCCGGACGGCATTGCTGGAACCTGCTGACGGTCGTCGTGGCGGCCCTGGCTGCGGCGTGGCCATGGCCTTGCCAGGCGGCGGATTGGCCGATGTGGCGCGGCGATGCCGCCCGCACTGCCAACACCAGCGAATCGCTGCCGGAAAAGCTGCATTTGCAGTGGATGCGGCAGTATCCGCCTCTCAAACCGGCCTTCTGGCAGATTCGCCAGGAACGGCTTCAGTTCGATCTTGGCTACGAACCGGTGGTGCTGGGCAAGACCCTGTTCGTGGGTTCCTCGCGCAACGACAGCGTGACCGCCCTGGATGTGGAGACGGGCGCGGAGAAGTGGCGGTTCTATGCGGACGGTCCGGTGAGGCTGGCGCCCGCCGCCGCCGCGGGCCAAGTCTGGTTTGGCTCGGACGATGGCTTCTTCTACTGCCTGGACGCGGAATCGGGAGCGTTGCGCTGGAAGGTCCGCGGGGCGCCCTCGCCCCGCAAAGCGCTGGGGAACGGTCGGCTGATCTCGGTGTGGCCGGCTCGCGGCGGGGCGGTGGTCGAGGGGGACCGGGTGTATTTCGCGGCGGGAGTGTGGCCATTCGAGGGGATCTTCGTCCATGCGCTGGAGGGACGCACGGGCCGGTCGGTTTGGGTCAATGACCGGCTGGGCTCGCTCTACGCGGAGCACCCCCATGCGGCGATGTCGTTTGGAGGCCCGTCGCCGCAAGGCTGCCTGCTGCTCCATCGAGGAAGGCTGGTCCTGCCCAGCAGCCGGTCATTCCCCGCGTTTCTCGACAGCCAAAGCGGCGAACTGGTCGGCTTCGAGTTCGGCCATGGGACGCACGGCAGCCAG
>JAKLEJ010000232.1 GCA_022711695.1 Verrucomicrobiota bacterium
GACCTCTACTTCCGTCTGCGGGTGGTGGTGATCCATCTGCCGCCCTTGCGGGAGCGTCGCGAGGACATCCCCCTGCTGGCCCGAACCTTTGTCCGGGAGTTCGCCGCCGAGAATGGCAAGCGGGTGACCGAACTGACCCCTGAGGCCATGGAGGCGCTGCTGGCGCACTCCTGGCCCGGCAACGTGCGGGAGTTGCGCACCGCCATCGAGCACGCGGTGGTGCTGTGCCGCGGGGAACGGATCGCGCTGCGGGACCTGCCGCCCACCGCCCGCGGCGCCCCCGCCGACCTGAACCGCGAGACCGCTTCGCTGGCCTCCGCCTCCGACCTTACCGTCAAGGACGCCGAGAAGCTCCTGATTGCCCGAGCCCTCAAGGAGTGCGAGGGAAATCGGACCGAGGCCGCCCGAAAGCTGGGGATGAGCCGGCGCACCCTGCACCGCAAGCTGCACGCCTACCAGTTGGAGGGTCTCTGAGATTATGTCCTTTGCCCTGCAGAGCTTTTTGCACCGTCTCCAGACCGGCGCCGGCGCGCGCGTGTTCCAGGCGCTCTTCGTGCTGATCGTCATCGGGGCGGCGGGAGCGGTGTATGACCTGGCGGGTTTTCGCAATTTCTCCAATCGCGAGGCCATGGACATGGCCCAATTGGGCCGGAACCTGGCCGAGGGCCAGGGATACAGCACTCTACAGGTGCGCCCCCTGAGCGTGTATCTGCTTCAGAACCACCGGCCGGACAAGTCCCCGATGCTCGCCGGCGCTCATCCGGATCTGGCCAATCCGCCCGTCTATCCGGTGTTGCTGGCAGGCCTCTTCAAACTGCTGCCCGCAGGCGCCTTCGCCGTATCCGAGCAGAAGTTCTCCGTGCATCTCCCGGAGCTGGCGGTGGCGCTGCTGAACCAGGGCCTCATCGTGGTCGCGGCCCTCCTGGTGTTCCTGCTGGCCGGCAGGCTGTTCGATCGCCCCGTGGCCTGGGTTGCCGCCATTGTCTTCGTCGGGTCGGAGGCTCTCTGGCGATTCAGCGTCTCCGGGCTGAACACGGTGCTGCTGATCGTGATCACGCTGGGGCTGGCGTGGTGCCTGGTGGCGCTCGAGGAGGCCGTGCGGCTGGGCCGGCCCGGGTGGCGGGCGCTCCTGCTGGCGCTGCTGGCCGGCGCGCTGGTCGGGCTGGGCGGACTCACCCGCTATGCGTTCGCGTGGCTGGTCGTCCCTGTCGTTCTTTACCTGGCGATCTTTGTGGCGCCCCGGCGAGCCTCGCTCTGCCTGGCGGTTTTGGCGGCCTTCCTGGTCGTCATGGCCCCGTGGATTACCCGCAACGTCCTGGCCTGCGGCCTGCCGTTCGGGACCGCCACGTTTGCCGCCGCGGAAAGCTCGGTCACCTTTCCCGAGGATCGCCTGCAGCGCTCTTTGACCCCAAACTTGCGGGCGGTGTCGGTGGCGGATTTCAAGGCGAAGCTGCTCGTCAACAGCCGCCAGGTGGTGGACACGGATCTGCCCAAACTGGGCGGAAGCTGGGTGAGCGCCTTCTTCCTCGTGGGGCTGCTGGTCCCGTTCCGCAGCGTGGCGCTCTCGCGCCTGCGCTGGTTCCTCCTCCTGAGCCTGGGCGTCTTTGCGCTGGTTCAGGCGCTGGGCCGCACGGCGTTGTCGGCCGAGTCGCCCGAGATCAATTCCGAGAACATGCTCGTGCTGCTGGCGCCGCTGGTTTGCCTGTTCGGCGCGGGCCTCCTTTTCCAACTCGTCGAGAACCTGGCCCCGCCCTTCTCGCCGGCCCGCAGGGCCATCCTGTCGCTGTTCTGCCTGGCGGCCTGCCTGCCGCTCCTCCAGCGCTTATTGCCGCCGCATGTCTCGCCGGTGGCCTATCCCCCCTATTATCCGCCCCTGATCCAGCGCGTCAGCGCCTGGTTCAAGCCCGATGAGTTGATCATGTCGGACATGCCCTGGGCGGTGGCCTGGTATGGCCGCCGCTGCAGCATGCTGCTGACCCTGGACTGGGAGAAGGACCTCGTGGATTTCTCCAACCGGCACAAGCCGATCAAGGGGCTGTATCTGACGCCGCTGACGACGGACACCCCCTTCCTCTCGAAGTGGCTTCAGGGGGAAAACCGCTCCCTGATGGGGATTTTTGTCCGCCGGGAAGTGCCGACCGGTTTTCCGCTGCGCCACGCCCCCAATGACCTCTTCCCCGACCAACTGCTGCTGACCGACTACGAGCGGTGGGCGGTCAAGGCGGAGTAGCCGGGCTTCGGGGATTTCGCTCCTCGAACCAGGATTTCTTCCAAAGGGACCCCTCGTGGAAGGAGTCCGGCAATGACACCAGGACGCTCCCGGCCAGGTAGAAGAACACCGCCGCCGCCGCCACTCCGCCCGCAAACTGCGCCAAACCCACCAAGGTCCGAAAGGCGCCAGCGTGGCGGGAGGCCGGGCGGGTTTGCGCGCTCAGGCAGGGGGCGCAGATCATCCGCCCCTGGTGTTCCGTCACGCATTCCCGGCAGAAGAATCGACCGCACCCCAGGCAGCAGGCGGCGGCTTCGCGCTGGGCGTGGTTGAAGCACTTCTGGTGCAGCAGGCTCATGGGGGCGTCTGGGGGGCGCTTCCGGGCGGGCGCGGAGGCGCCCCGGGCCCGGGCGGCCAGCCTCGCAGGTTGACCATGCCGAACACGCCGAGCAACAGGGACAGGACGGTCGAGACAACGCTCATGCCTCGAACCATCGGATCCTCCATGGCGAGCATGCCCATGAGGAGGCCCGGCCTCCCCTGGGCGCCCGCAAAAACGGCATAGGCGACCGCGGAGATCTGGTGCGCGGCGAGCAGCGCCAGCGTCAGCCAGGGCAACGCGCGCAAGGTTCCCGGAAGGTTTGTTCCGCGTTGCCGCGCGGCGACCACGATCGCCAGGATTGCGGTGGCCGAGAACAGCAACGTCCCGACGACGTAGCCCCAGGAGGGCGCGAGAAAAACCAGCGTGGTGAACGGCAGATCCGCCAGCAGGAAGCCAACGAGCCAGCGATGGAGACGCCCGGAATCGGCCCGGAGCCCGGCCTCGTGGATGCGGGGCGGCACGGCCGACGGGGTCTCGCGGGCCGGGTCCGGCGGCGGCGCGCTCAGCAAGGCCAGGTCCTGCTCGGAGAACGCGCCCTGGGCCGAATCGATGAGCGGTTCGATGGCCTGGAGAAGGCGCTCGGCGGTCTTCAGCCGCTTGAGGCAAGGCAACCGCTCCGTCTGCACCGCGGTGACAACATAGCAGTGACAGGTGGGGCCCAGCAGGACATTGACCGCCAGGGGCGCCGCCACCAGGGCAGTCATGATCCCGCCAAAGACCAGCCACCCCACTTCGACCGACGACGATAGCCCGAGGGCCAAGGCCCAGACGGCGAGACACAGCAGCAACAACCCGCCCCAGATCGCATTCCAAACCCACTGCGCCTTGGATTCGCGAAGAACCATGGCCTGAACGTCGCGGAAAAAGAACCGCTTGTAGCGCTCGCTGAAACCCGTCTCCGAGGCCAGCAGCAGATGATCCGGACCCTGGTAAAGGCGGTGGTAGCCGGTGAAAGCCAGGCTGCGGCCAGGCAGGCGCCGATACATGGAGGATGGAGCGGCCATGACTAGAAGGCGCCGCGGAGAATCGCAGCGATCGCCAAGGTCCAGCCCAGGATCTGCAGCAACGAAAACCCGATGGCCAGCAGAAGACGGATGCGCGAGCCGCGCACCAGGCTGCCGGGCTTGCTCCAGCCGTAGAGGGCCACGGCGATGGCAGCCGGGGCCGTGATGAACGTCAGCGGCCAGAGCAGCAGCGGAACCAGCGCGATCATGAGCGCGGCGCTGTCATAAAGAGGGCGCTGCCGAACCAGCTCGGCCTGGCTGCCCTGGGCGCGCCGGGCATCGAGGCAGCCAGGGCAGAGATGCTCCAGGCCAATCTGCACGTCGCAGAGGGAACAAAGGAAGCGGCCGCAGCCCTGGCAATGAACGGCGGCCCGCTTCTGCGGGTGGTAAAAGCAGGCGGCCTCGCTTTCAACGACCAGAGGTTCCGCGGCCGCTCCCGCAGCGAGGGCGCGCAGCGCCGCCGGGTAGAGCCGCACCCGGGTGGGCGCGGCGCACCCCGGGCAGGGATGAAACACCCCCGAAGCCGACTCGGCCGCGCCCAGCGGGGCGCGGCATTGCGGGCAGGTGAGAGAGAGACCCGGCATGACTCTACTTCAGGACCACGCGCGTGTTGCAGATGTGATCGTGCAGGGTCCTGCGTTCGGCGTCGAAGGCCGCCAGGATATAGCCGATGTAGCAGGTAAACTGGCTGAGCATCTCGGCCCAGGCCCGCCCGAAGGCGCGCATGTAGCTGGGCGGAAGATTCTCGGCGGTGACCACCCGCAGCCCCAGGGCCAGTTTGCCGAGAGTGGCGCCGTATTTGCCGATCAGGAACGTATTGTAGGCCACCGTTCCCAGCACCGAGAGAATCTGAATGACGATCTGCACCACCAGGAACTCGATGGGCGGCGCGTCGGGCCTCGGACCCATGGGCATGCGGCTGAACATCCAGATGAAAGCGGGGATGCCCACCACCACGCCCAGCGCCAGCCAATCGATGAACTTGGCGGCGAACCGGAGCCAGAAACCCGCGTAACGCAGGTCCCCCGGCGCGGCCGTGGGCGCTCCTTCCAACAACCTCTGCACGTGAAAGGGCTTGCAGGCGGCGCACACCCTCGCTGCGCCGAACTGAACGGTCTGGTCCGGCGGAAAGAACTGGCCGCATTCGGCGCAAACCACCTGGTCAGGCTGCGTCGTCCCCGCCTCGGGCCCGGGAGCCGGCGCCACCGGAGGCAGCGAGGCATCCACCCGCCGCACCTCCCCAAAGGGCTGCCAGTTGCTCATGCCCGGACGCCAGACCAGCGTCTGCTCGTCCACCGCGCCGGAAGCGGCGAGTCCCGCCATCTCGGCTTCGGTGACCGGCCCCTTCTGTTGCCCGTCCTGGGCGTAAAACCACTTCATGGGTGTCTCGCGTTCTCGGTTTTGTATTGAGTGCTGCGGCCAAGGGTGGTGCGGAACCGCCGCTTTGGCAATCAGTTTCCGTTCGCACTTGGGAAGGGGCGCAGCAAGAGTGTCACGCGGCAACGCCGGTCGGCCACCTTGCCGAGCAGGCCGGCATCCACCTGTTCACCGATCTCAGGGCTCCTCAGGCCCCTCCCGCCAGCGTCTCCGAGGTTGAAATCATCGGCAACGGCGAACGCTGCTGGAGGGGTTGGGCTCCTTGCCCTGGAAGGGAACCTGGGATTCAGCCAAGGCAAGCCCAAGTTGGGCTTCCGTTTCGAATGGTTCAACATGTCCGTTGAGCTCCGCTTCGATCTCCTGACCCTGGAAACCCGGGTAGAGCGCCGCCAATCTTGGAATCGAGTCCCGCGCCAAATCGAAATACTCGGCGTCGAGTTCAACGCCCACGGCAACGCAGACATGCGCGCCGGGCACGAGGGCAGGCATGAGGAGTTCTCCCCAGCCGCGGAAGTAATCGCGCAAACGCTCCTTCTGCCCATCGCTCAAGACAGTAAAGCGTGGCAGCGGATCGCGCTGGCTCCCGCCGACTTTCGGAGGCAGCCGCCAGACGCCTCCTCGTCCGAGGCGCATCTTCGCCAGTTCCTTCTCACTGAACTCGATGAGGCCGTAAGGCGGATCTGTGCAGACGGCCTCAAAAGAGTCGACTGGCTGTCGTTTCAGCCACTCGAAGCAATCGGCCTGTTCGATTCTGTGCATTTTGCGTCCGACCCAAATCTCAACTATGGGGCCGGTTCCGTCCCTGGAGAGCATCAGATCCGAGCGGGGCGACTCCCGATTCTCCATTCAGGTCTTAAGGGACGCCATGTCGATGGAGAAGCGGTATTTCACGTCGGACTTGAGCAGGCGCTGGTAGGCCTCATTGACCTTCTGGATGGGAATCACTTCGACCTCGGCGGTGAGGTTGTGCCGGCCGCAGAAATCCAGCATTTCCTGAGTCTCGGCGATGCCGCCGATGAGGGAGCCGGCGAGGATGCGGCGCCCCATCAGCAGGCTGAAGGCGGAGACCCGCAGGGGTTTTTCG
>JAKLEJ010000233.1 GCA_022711695.1 Verrucomicrobiota bacterium
CACGGCTTCCAAACCCTCCAACAGCGCTGGCTGTTCAGCCAGCGAGTGCTCTATGTCACCTGCCGGCCCGATGGCGCCTGCCTGGGCATCCTGGCCGATCGCGCCGAGGACACCGTCGCCCGCCCGTCGATCGAGCGCGTGCTGGCGGATTTCAGGGCGCTGCGCGTTTCGGCTCCGGCGCGCTGACCCCGGCCGCCGCGCCGCTGGCCTCGCCAGTCTTGATCCGCAGATCCTTGAACTGAACGAACGTCGCTGGATTGTTGGTGTTGCGGGTGTAGAGCTCCAGCGCCAGCAATCCCCGTCGGTGGCCCCGATCCGGATTCTCGTCCACCACCTCCGCGACCACCTGCCCGTTGAGTTGGTGGGTCAGACGGTTCCCTCGAGCGACGATGACGCCTTCGTTCCAGTCGTCTTTCCGAAACAGCCCTCCGGCCACCGCTGGCGGGGTCGCCATTCCGTTGGTGAGCAACACGTCCTTGCCGGCTTGGCGCGCGGCCAGGGTCTGCGCGCCGCCTCCTCCCAGGCGACGCCGTCCCTGGTCATCCATCACTGCGCCCGTTTCCCTGGCGTCCCGCACGATCTCGTACTGGTAGCCTTTCATGAGCGAGTCGCGCAGCTTTGCGCCCCGGTACTCGATGCCGCAGTTGGGCTGATCGTTGTTGCGGTAGGCGATGCATCGAAACGAAAACCGCAGCTCGAAGTCCTCCAGAGCTCCCACCCCGCAAACCAGGTAGCTGTGGCGCTTGACCGGAGCGTCCGACCCGGCCATGCCGACAATGGACCCCTCCCTGACAGACCAGTGTTTCGCATCGCCAGTCCAGCCCGTGAGGTCGCGGCCATTGAACAGAGACTTGAATCCTGGCTCGACCGGGGCGGCAACCTTGGCATCCGGGTTCTTGACGGCCGCTGGGGCGGCCGCGGCCAGGGGGAGTGGGGCGGGAGGGGACGAGACTGGCGCGGCCAGGGACTCAACCGCCGCCGACGGTTCCGGCGGCGGTTCGTGCCGGAGGCGTTCTGCCCAGTAATAGGCCCCAGCCGCCAGGCCCAGCATGGCCGCTCCCGCCAGGATCGTCAAAGGCGTGCGGCGCGAGGCTGACTTCGGAATCGGCTCCTCCGCGGTGGCGCGGTCGCCCGCGACCGGGCTTGCCGGGGTGGGGGCGACCGTGACGGCTACCGTCGGCTGAGTGGCCGCCGTGGAACTGTTTTCGGCCCCGGCCGCTTCGACGCCGCCCGGCGCGGCTTCCTCCGGGCAAGGCTTCCCTGGCTTCTCGGCAGCGATCAGTTCGCAGGGGTCATGCGGGCGGACCTCCGGTTTCTTGGAGAGAGCTGCCAGGACGAACCGGCTTGCCGCGGGCGGCAGCGGATTGCGAATCTGCAATTCGAGCAGCCGGGCTTCGAGCGGGACCGGGTTCGAGTTGCGGATTTGCGACAGGATGTCGGCGCCGTAAAATGGGGTGGTGCCGGAAAGCGCCCGGTATAGCGTCACCCCCAGCGAATAGATGTCGTCGGCTGCGCCGGGCGCGCCCCCTTGGATCACCTGCGGGCTCAGGTGCGCCAGCAAATGTTGATGGGTCCGGCCGCTCAGCAGCGGATTCGCCAGCACGGCGCTCACCCCAAAGTGCAGGAGTTTGACGTCCCCCAGCCGGTTCAGCAGGATGTTCTCCGGCTGCACCGCGCCGTGAACAGCCTGGCGCGCGTGCGCGTATTGCAGCGCCTGGCAGATCTGCGCCAAGCGCGGGCGCAGCCACTCCCAGGAGAACACCTTCTGCGGTTGCTCCTGCTGCAGGGCAGCCAGAGTGCGGCCCTCGGCCTGCTCCAGGACCAGAAACGCCGGCCCCTCCGGTTCATCCACCAATTCGTGCAGCGCCGCGATGTGCGGATGGTCCAGACCCCGGCAGATCTCGACCTGCCGCCGCAGTTCGTTCCAGGCGCGCGGATCCTGCCGCAGTTCCGGCGCCAGCAATTGCAGCGTGACCGGACGATCCTCGATTTCGTCCTGGGCCAGCCAGGCCCCGCAGACGTGGCTGGCGAGGCTTTGGAGGGTGTAGCGGCCGGCCAGCATCTGGCCGATGGACAACCGGGGTTGCGGAAGAACAGGGGAAGAGTTCATGACTGGGGCGCTTGAAACAGAGGTTCCGGGGCCGAGCCGCGGCGGGCTCGGCCTAACGGGCCACCTCCGTAATTTCGACGGCGTTGATCTTGTTCTTGCTGCCGGTGGGGTTGCTGCTCAGGGTCAGCCGCCCGTCCTTGACCACTACGTCCTTGACGCTTTCCACCCAGCGCTTGTTTTTGTCGGGGATGCCTTCCAGCGCCAGCGCGGACTCCGCGTCCACCGCGAACACGCTGTCGTAGCTCTGGGCGTCGCCGCTGAGCAACCGCACCCGGTAGGCCCCGTTGGGCACCGCGATCTCCCACTGAGGCGCTTTGGGCCGCCGGGTGTGCTCGAAGTAGGCGAAGGTCTCGTGCAGCCGGCTTGGCCCCTTGAGCCCCTTTTCGTTCGGTCCCTTGGGCTTGGCCCGGTCTCGCATGAAGTCGGTGTTGTCCGCGCTCCAGCCGTAGTACCCTCCCTGGGGCCGCGGACCGTAAGGCTTGCCGTGGTCTGGCAGATACCCGGCCGGGGGGCTGCCGCCGCCCGGCAGAAAGCTGATCTTGGCGGCAAAGGCGGGACGCGCGACCGCCAGTTCCGGCCGGCGCTCGGCGCCCTCGCGGCTCGCGATCAAAATGCGGTTCTCGCTCGCCTCCCCCATCACCAGCGCAAAGGTGCAGCGGCGGCGGCCAGCGGCCAGTTCCGACCGCAAATGTTGCGCGACATCCACCTCGTACCAGGCGGCCGAAATGCCCACCACTTCCACACTGCCAACCGTGACATCCTGGTCGGGCTTGTTGTTCCACGACAGGCCCTTCTCATCCCAGGCCGAGGCGGACACGGAGCGAACCAGCAGCTTGGCGCTGCCGGGTTCGGCCAGGCGCGCATAGACACGCAGGCGGGCGGTGTCCACAGACGAGACAGCCTCTCCGACATCGAACCGGAGATACCCCTCGCTGGTGCCGAGCGCGCTCGAGCTGCGCACTTCCAGCAGGGCCTCTGCGCCGGATGCGGTTGGGACGGCGGTCCCCGTGCGCGCGCAGGCGTTGGCCGCGGCTGGCCACACGCTGAGGACGGCGCCGCGGCCGGACCACGCCAGGGCCGCCAGAAGCCCTGTGAACAAAGCCGTTCGCCCACTTCTCCACAGGCTTCGCCCCGCGGTGGGGCGCGCTTCACAACCCGCCACAGGGGGCCTGCGCAAGGTGTCTTCCATAGTCATTGTGTTCGCTTCGTGAACCGCCGGTTTCGCCGCGGGACACGCGTCAAGCGCGCGTTCCCGGCGCCAGGTCCGAGGCGGCTCGGAGGCGCATTCGAGCCTGAGCATGCATAAACAATGCCAACAAAGCGATTGAACCGGAGGCCTCATCGAGCTAAAGATGAGGGCGGCATGACGCGCTGCGCCCTCCTTGGCAGAAACAGTCCGCGCCCGCTCCGTCCGGAGCGGGCGCGAGGGTATCGGCAAGCGGAGGCTCTCTCCGGATGATGGACGGCCCAGCCATGAACTCAGGGGTCGGGAACCTTGGCGCCAATGACCTGATCGTTCCGGGGGCGCAGTTTGCGGCGGCTTGCCTGGGGCAACTGCCTCAGCGGACCGACTTCATCGATCTGCTGGGAGTCACCTATGTGCACTCGAAGACCAGCGACGGCGGGGATCTCTATCTGACCCGGTACGGCGTGTCCTTCTGGGAGCACCTGCTTCCGGAGAACTGGTTTACCAGGGAGTGGTTCTTGGCCAACCGCGAGCGGCTCGTGGGCACCAGCGTGGTTTATCGCGTTCCCACCAAACCCGTTCGGGGGACGGTTCTCGATCTGGTGGTCAAATGGTCCAGGGTCGGCGAGGCCGTCCCCTTGGACACCATGACCATCAACCAGTTCATCAACGCCGAGTTTAACAGCCCTTTCGAGGAGTTCGCCTTGCTGATGGAGCTGCGCGCCGGTCGCACCGGCCCGCCCGACATCCGCCTCCGCACCCAGAAGCCCCTGGCCATTTACGTGCCGCCCGAGCGCCTCCAGCTCTGGCAGACCGGCCGTTCCGAGACCAAGATCGCCGCAAAGCTGGCCCGTCACCCCGGGGTCGAGCTGGATATCCTGCGCCAATACGTCCTGCTTTACGGCTGGATCAAGGGCGCCGACATCACCGAGGCGGCCTCCCTCTGGCAGATCGAGCCCGAGGAACGGAAGATCTTCTTCGACCGGACCATGAGCCTGGTGGTCCACGAGCTCGAACTCAAGGGCTACCGCGTCGTGGACATGAAGCCGCAGCACATCATCGTGCGCATGCGTCCGGACGGCTCGCTCCTGCGCGACCGCAACGGCGAGCTGGTCTATGCCGTCGTCGATTACGAGCTTCTCGAGCGCACGCCCGAGCACGAGCAGACCGTGCGCAGCCAGCATCGCCAGCATTATCTGCGGCACATGGCCCGCCGTTTCGAGGTCAGCTCCGCCAAGCCGCTGCCCTCCCACCTCAAGGCGGTGAACATCCTGGGAGTCGATTACGTTTACGGCCACGCCGAAAGCACCGGCGGCCGCCTTTGGGTCGTTGGCCGCGATCCCGATCTCTTCAATTACTTTCTGCCGGAGCGCTGGCGGCGCACCCCGAAGGAGACTCTCTCGAGCAGCAACCAGGTCTTCTTCACGCGCACCAAGGACAACATCAACCTCGTTTGGCGTGTCTCGCGGGTGGGCGACACCCCGTGGCTGGCCGGGGCCAGCGGGCGGGCCCGGGAGATCGTCAACCACGGCTACAACAGCCCCTTCGAGGAGTTCGCCCTGGCGCTGGAGATGGGGCGGGCCGGGATGCGCACCATTTACCCGCGGGCCATCTACATGACCGGCCACAAGGCCGATTCGCGCCAGATCGCCGACCATCGCCGCTACGACATGCTCCGGGAGGTGGTCACCCCGGATGGCCAGCCGGTCCTGAGCGAGGACCGCGAGTACATCACCATCTGGGGTTACTGGAATGGGCCGGACGAATTGCTCGCCGCCCACGACGGGCAGTTTTACCGCGGGATCAGCGCCGAGCAGGCCTACCTCGAGCAGATCATTCCCATGGAGGCCCTGGCCGAAATCCTCGACCGCGCCCAGCATCGCCTGGCCCTCTGCGGGTTCGAGGACCTGCGCCTCAAGTCCGATCATCTCCTCATTTCGATCGATCCGGCCAAGCGGCTGGTGCTCGACACGCTGAGCAAGCCCGAGTTCCGCCTCTGCAATTTTGAACTCGTGCGTCGCATCGAGAAGGGCTGAGCCCAGGCCCGCGTCGGCGGGAGTGGAAAACCGGCCGCCGTCGCGCTATCTTCCCGCGCTATGCCCGAGTTGGCCGAGGTCGAGTTCAATCGCAGACAGTGGGATGCGGGTTTGCGGAAACGAGTCGCGAGAGTGGAATTGCGGCCAGACAAGCGCATCTTTCGCGGCGTGGACGCCCGGCGGCTGCGCGCGGGGCTCGCCAACGCGGCGCTGCTCGAGTCGCGCGCACACGGCAAGCACCTGCTGTTCAAGTTCTCCGGGGGGTGGTGGCTGGCGCTGCACCTTGGAATGAGCGGCCGCCTGCGGATCGAGGACCGGGCTTTCCGCCCCGGGCGCCACGATCACCTTGTCCTGCGACAGCGGGAACGTTCGCTGGTCTTTTGCGATCCCCGCCTCTTTGGAAGAGTCCGGGCGCACCAGGGAACTCTCCCGCCCGCCTGGTGGCGGCAACAGCCGCCCTCGGTGGCCGATCCCGCCTTCACGCTTTCGCGCATGCGCGCCTTCCTTCAGCGGCGCTGGCGACTCCGTCTCAAGGCGGCCCTGCTGGCGCAGGACGGCTTTCCCGGAATCGGCAACTGGATGGCCGACGAGATTCTCTGGCGCGCCGCGCTGCATCCGCTCCTGCCTGCCGGGCGGGTGAATGAAGCGCAGCAAAGGCGATTGTGGCGTCAGATCCGCTGGGTGAGCCGCC
>JAKLEJ010000234.1 GCA_022711695.1 Verrucomicrobiota bacterium
GTCTCCCCGGAGCGGATGGCCACAATGCTGTTCCGCATTTTGGCGAAAGGCTGGAGCACAGCCATGGCCTCCTGGGCAGGGACGCGTTTCAAGCGGACGATGCGCGCCATGTACGAGCTGGACTCGGGCAACTGGTCCGGCGGCAGATCGATGAACGGCGCGGCCTCGCTCATGGCCTCCGGCGCCGGGACCACCTTGACGTATTTGTCGCCCATTAGCACGGTGGCGATATTGTTCATGGCCAATGCGCTATCCAAGGCCTGAAGGGCTTCCTGCCGGGTGAGGGGCGACTGGGTGCGCAAGCTGATCTTGACGGCCGGCAGCGCCCCGCTGCGGAGCACGGTGCGCCCGGAAATCTCCTGGTAGATCTTCAACACTTGCGCCAACTCGGCCTCCTCGAACCCCAGGGCCCCGGCGGCAAACAGGGTTTCCCTGGACCGTGAGTCCGGGCAATCGAAGCTGCTATAGGTGCGCGCCTCCCTGGCGCCGCCGCCTGGACTGCCCATGAGTCTGGTGGCGCCCTTTTCGGCGCCGGGATCCGCGGCAAATCCCGAGGCGACGATGGAGGCGAACAACAGGAGGCCCAAATCGAATCGATTCATATGTTCTTTGCGTTTACCTTGTTTCCCGACAACGACCCACTCTTGCACCAACACTCACGACCGCGAGAAGTTCCGCGCTATTCACCGCCGCAGCTCCCGAGCCCGATGGGCATGGGCCGGGCCTGCGGCGGCTCTGCCCCCCCCGGCAACCACGCTCCTGGCTTGCGAATCCAATCGTTCGAAACGGAAGAGGACATCTTGAACGAGTTTGGACACAAGCCGGAAAAGTGGCTTGCGCTTGGGCGGGCGCTGGCGCAGCCTCACGCCCCAAGGCCGCGAGGCCGTTGCGTCATGCGCTGCGTCACAGACACAGGCGAGTCAAGGCTCCAGGCCCGGGCGTTGGGCGTCGGCCTGAGAAAGGCCTGCGGGCCGGCAAACACAAATTCATGAACCTGCTCGAAATGGCAAAGGAGTATGCGCCGGCGATCAATGCGCTGGCGCTGCTGCTCGTGTTGTTCAAACTGGCGTTGGACGGACGCCGACAGCGGCTGGAGCGCGAAAAGCTGGAGCGCGAACTGACCGCGCTGCGCGACCGCGAGACCGAGGCCGCCGCCAAGCTGCTGAAGGTGTCCGCCGAAGACGTGCAACAGCAGGTCATCGCTCCGCTGCTCAAGGCCCAGGCCCAGCGCGACAAGGAAATCCAGGACGCCCACCGGCGGCTGATCGAGGCCTTTTACCAGGCGGCGACCGGAGTCCACGAGAACCTGCAGAAACGCGATCGCGAGCTGCAGGACAGCCAGCGCCTGGTGGTGGAGGCCTTCTTCCAGGCGGCCAGCAGCATCCGCGAGAACACCGAACGCGCCGCCGTGGGTGGAAAACTGTCCACGCTCCTTCAGGAGAACACTCGCGCGCTTATGGATTTCAGAAACCGCCTGGCCGGCTCCGCCGAATCCGTGCCTGCCTCGCCCACGCCTCCGCTTGAGCGATAAGGGCGCCCGAGGCGCGCGACCAGGCCGCCGCCCAACTCCTGCACTCGCCCCCCGGCCCTGCTCCCAGGGGCTTTGGGACCCAAGGAGCGCCAACAGCCATTCAGCGGCAAGGAACCTCATGCCGCAAAGCCGGAATGGCGCTCCGGCGGCATCCCCTCAGCGCTGTCTGGCATTTCTTTGCATCCGGACGGAAGCGCGGCTACAATGAGCGCCATGGTTGGACGCGGGAAGTCTCGATGGATTCTCCTATTCCTGGTGGCGGCTGCAACCGCGGGCGCGGTCGTGCTGCGTCTGCGCATGCCCGTTTCCGCAGAAGTCGTAAGCCCGGTCCGGAAAGAAGTGGTGGAGCTGGTGGTCGCCACGGGAAGGCTGCGGGCGGTGCGCCAGGCCGAGGCCGGTTCCGAGGTGGCGGGCGTGGTCGAGGAAGTGCTGGTCCAGGAGGGCGACCAGGTAAAGCCCGGTCAGCGGTTGGCCACGCTGCGGCCGGCGGGCCTGCTCCAGCAGCTCGAGCAAGCGCAGAGCGGGGTGGAAGCCGCCCGCCAGGAGCTCAACCGCGCCGCGGCGGGCCGGCTGGACGCCGAGACCCAATGCGCGCGCGTCGAGAGGCTCTTTGAACAGCGGGTTAGCTCGGATTCCGAACGGGATTCGGCGCGGGCGGCCCGCGACATCGCCCGGGCGTCGGAGCAAAGCGCCGCCGCACGGCTGCGGGAGACGGAGGCGCTCCTGAGCTTTACCCGCGAGCAGATTGGCAAGCGCTCGATCAACGCCCCCTTCGGCGGCATGGTGCTGCGCCGCCAGGTGGAGCCCGGAGACGCCGTCACCGCCGGACAAGCCCTGGTCACCGTGGCGGAGATGGAGCGAACGGAGATCTACGTCGAGACGGACGAGAACAACCTGGCCAGGCTGCGGGTGGGCCAGCCGGCCCTGGTCATCGCGCCGGCGTTTGCCGCGAAACCGTTTTCGGCTGAACTGGTCCGAATTGGCCCGAACGTGGACGCGGAGCGGGGAGTCGTGGGGGTGCGGCTCAAGCCCGGTCCCCTGCCCGACTACGTGCTGCCGAACATGACGGTGGACGTGAACATCGAGGTGGGCCGCCACACCAACGCCCTGGCCCTGCCCACCAGCAGCCTGCTCGAGCAGGACGGCCAGCCCGCGGTCATGGCGGTGCGCGAGCAGCGGTTGGTCCGCAAGCCGGTGACGGTGATCGGACGCAACACCCACTGGGCGGCCGTCGCCGGCTTGAGCGAAGACGCCCGCGTGCTGCTGCGGGCAGCCCTGCTCCCGGAAGGCAAGCGCGTCCGCCCGGTTCTGGCGCCCTCGGAGCGGCTGCCATGATCCCCGATTATTTTTCGCGAACGGTGGCGCTGCGCCATTTGCGATTCAGCCTCGGCCAGACCGCCGCCAGCGTGGGAGTGGTCGCGCTGAGCGTGGCGCTGATCGTCTTCCTCGGAGCGCTGATCGCCGGCCTGCAGCAGCGCCTGCTGGGGAGCGTGACCGGGGCCATCGCCCATGTGGTGCTGAAGCCCGCCGAACGCGCGCCCCTGGCCGCCTGGCAGATCGGCGCGCTTCAGCCCACCAATGTCCTCCTGGTGGGCAGCACGGTGAAACTCCCCCAGCGCAAGCGCAAGATCGAGGACTGGGTCGCCCAGGCGGACAGCCTCGAGCATTTCGATCCCCGGATTGTCGGGGTGTCGCCGGTCGTGGACGGCCAAGGCATCCTGGCCCGGGGCACGCGCAAGCAGGCCGTGACCATCACCGGGGTGACGCCCGAGCGCCATAACCAGGTTGTGGACATCCAGGGCAAGCTGGTGAGCGGGCGTTACTTCGGGCTCAACGCTGGCGAGGTCACGCTGGGCTGGCGGCTGGCGCAGGAGATGAGCCTCCAGATGGGGGACAAGGTGCGGCTGACGAGCTCGGAGGACATCACCGCCATCTATACCGTGGCGGGCGTCTTTGACAGCGGCTTCAACGCGGTGGACAGCGCCACGGTTTTCATCCCGCTGCGCGACGCCCAGTCGCTGTTTGGGCTGGGCCGGGCGGTCACCAGCATCGGCTTCAAGCTCAGCGATATTTTCCAGGCCAACGACATCGCCGACCGGATGACCCTCCAGACTCCCTACCAAACGGTCTCCTGGATGCGCGAAAACCAGTCCGTTCTCAGCGGGCTCAAGGCCCAGGACCAATCGGTGCGCCTGATCCTGGCATGCACGACGCTGGCCGCCGGCCTGGGCATCGCCAGCATCCTGATCATGTCCGTGCTGACCCGGCAGCGGGAGATCGGCATCCTCAAGGCGATGGGAGCGACCGCGCGCCAGATCACCACCATCTTCGCCCTGCAAGGCGTGTTGCTGGCGCTCCTGGGCGGCCTGGTCGGAAGCGCGCTGGGGATTCTCCTAAGCCGGTGGCTGAGCACGTTCAAGACGACCGCCAGCGCCACCGGCCGCCTGGCCGAGGTTTTCCCCATGGCGCTGACGCCCCAGTTGGTGGTCATGGCCGTGGGCGCCGCCATGGCGGTGGGCTTTCTGGCTTCGCTCTACCCGGCCTGGCGCGCAGCCCGCGTCGAAGCCATCGAGGTGATCCGCGGCGCATGACGGCCCCGCTGCCAGTAGTGGAGATGCGCCGGGTCTTCAAGGACTACCCGGGCACGCCCCCGACGCGCGCGCTGGCGGACATCAGCCTCCGCATCGACCCGGGCGAGTTTGTGGCGGTGATCGGGGCCTCCGGCTCGGGCAAAACCACCCTGCTGAACCTGATCGGGTTGCTGGACACCTGCACCTCCGGTTCGCTGGTTCTGGCCGGACGCGACCTCTCGGCCATGGAGGAACGGGAGCGGGCCGGATGCCGCCGGGACACCCTCGGGTTCATCTTCCAATTCCACCACCTGCTGCCTGAATTCACGGTCCTCGAGAACGCGCTCATGCCCTGCCGCATCCGGGGCGAAGCCGCCGAGGAAGCGGCCCGCGAGCGGATGCGGGCTCTGCTCGAGCAGGTGGGTCTGGCCAACCGCCTGGGCTACCGTCCCGGCCAGCTCTCGGGCGGACAGCAGCAGCGCGTCGCCATCGTCCGCGCGCTGGCCAACGACCCCGCGCTGGTGCTGGCCGACGAGCCCACCGGCAACCTCGACAGCAAGAACGGCCGGGCCGTGTTCGACCTGATGCGCCAGTTGAACCGGACCACCGGCAAGGCCTTCCTGATGGTCACTCACGACGAACACTTCGCCGCCGAAGCCGACCGGGTCATCCACCTCGTGGACGGACAGTTGGCCGCCGCCCCGGCGGCCTGAGTCCGGGCTTTCCTTTTCCCGAACCCGCACTAGATTTGCGGCTGTTCCGATATGAAAACGAACAAATCGCCCCTTGCATCGCTTCTGGCCGTCTGCGCGTTCCTGATCGGGCCGCCTCTCCAGACCCGGGCCGCCGCGGCCGACGCCATCGACGCCCGAATGTTCCGTTATCCGGCCGTGTCGGCCGCGCAGATCGCTTTTGTCTATGCCGGCGACATCTGGGTGGTTCCCAAAACCGGCGGCACGGCCCAGCGCCTCAGCTCACCGCGCGGCGAGGAAATGTTCCCGCGCTTCTCGCCCGACGGCGCCCGGATCGCCTTCAGCGGGAACTACGACGGGAATACCGATCTCTATGTGATGCCCGCCAGCGGCGGAGTGCCGCGGCGGATCACTCATCACGGGGCCGCCGACCGGATGCTGGACTGGTATCCGGACGGGAAGTCGCTGCTGTTCGCCACGATGATGACGAGCCAAAAGGACCGTTTCAACCAGCTCTACCGGGTGGGCGCGGAGGGCGGGCTGCCGGAGCGGCTGCCGGCGCCTTACGGGGAGTTCGGGGCCATCTCGCCCGACGGCAAACAGCTCGCCTACACGCCCATCAGCGTGGATTTTCGCACCTGGAAGCGCTACCGCGGCGGCATGAACCCGGACATCTGGCTCTTCGATCTGGAGAATAAGAGCGCCCGCAACCTGACCAAGCACGAGGCTAACGACTCGATCCCAATGTGGCACGGCGAAACTCTCTACTTTCTCTCGAGCCGGGACCCGAGCCAGCGCGACAACCTTTGGGCCTGCGACGTCCGCCGAGGTCAGTTCCGCCAGATCACCGCCTTCAAGGACTTCGACGTCAAGTTCCCCAGCGTGGGCCCGTCGGACATCGTCTTCGAATGCGGCGGCCGGCTCTACCTGCTGGACCTGGCCACCGAAAAATACCATGAGGTGAGCATTCGGGTGGTGACCGACAACGCCACCCTCAAACCGCGGCAGGAGAACGTCTCGAGCTACATTCACTCCGCGACGATTTCGCCCACGGGCAAGCGCGTCATCTTCGAGGCTCGAGGCGATCTCTTCTCCGCCCCGGCCGAGCATGGATTCGTGCGCAACCTCACCCTGAGCCCCGAAGTGGCCGAGCGCACTCCGGCCTGGTCGCCCGATGGCAAGCGGGTGGCCTTCTTCAGCGACCGCAGCGGCGAATACGAG